>DAOWIJ010000181.1 GCA_030640955.1 Fidelibacterota bacterium | reverse complement strand
CAGTCGGTAGCGAGACAGAAACAAAAATTATAATGAACGTACCGAAGCTTGAAATAAACCTGACTCTCCGACCATTCGAGATACAGACCTTGCGGATCGAGAAATCAGGTCATTGGCAAACAGCGGATATGATCACCGAATCGTAACGAGCCATAATTATAGCAGCTTAAATGACAGACTGATTAATAATTCGACCACGCGCCGGCAGGAACCGATCCATGAAACGGATAATTCGTGTCGTCATTCTCCTTGCAACCTGCCTGGCTTTCATCATTGTCTGCGATAAGGGGAAACCGGATGTGATTAACCTACCTGATAGCGGCTGGAGGTTATGGCCCGATACCCAGGCGGTATGGGAGAATGTCCCTTCCAAGGACTGGGGCCACCATATCTAAGATTCCCACATTAGCCCTAACAACATCCGCGGAATGCTTAGGGTAAGTTTCTAGTTTCTGGATCCTGGTCAGGGAGTCCGAGGCAGCTTCTTTCTTACCTGCCACCTGCCCCTGCCTATTGTTGCCTGCAATCATCAAGCCCCAACAAAAACGATTGCTGACGACACCATTTCGGATTTATAAGTTCGGGCACTCAGCATAGTGCGTCTGGTCAACCGAAAACCAATATAGGAACTACTCATCATGGTCGTTTCAAAAAGTTTAGTCCTTGCCTTGTTCCTGATACTGATTGCCATCCCAATGAACACTACTAATGCCCAAGCTACTCAGCTCCCCTGGATGGCCGCATCCATGGTCACCCTGGAGCAGGAGCTCACGGCCCGGTATGGTGAGGCGCAACGTCCCCGCCTGCAAAAAGGGATGCAGCAAGCAGCAAATTTCTGGCTGGCGGAAGACGGCGACCAGGCCGTTTTCAGGGATTTTGTGCGAACCCATTTTGCAGGTGATGAGGCCACCCTGGACGCCATGTTCGAGCGTTTCCAGTACCTGTTTGAACAGCTCAATGGACATATGAACAAGGTCATCCTGGAGTTCCGGCGGCAGTCGGACCTGGACCTGGGACCGATTCTGCCCTTCGATCGGATCTTTGCCGGTTATAACCCGGCAGCCCATATCACCGACGATCTGTATGCCAATAAACTTGCCTTTATTGTCCTGCTCAATTTCCCCCAAACCACATTAGACCAGCGCCTGAGCGATGGGGTGAACTGGACCCGCCGCCAGTGGGCCGAGGTGCGCCTGGCCCAGGGCTTCTCCACCAGGACGCCAGCTGACGTCCAGCAGGCCAGCTCCCAGGCCGGAGCAGAAGCCGAGCAGTATGTGGCTACCTATAATATCTGGATGCACCACCTGCTCAACGATGCCGGCGAACGGCTTTTCCAACCGGGTTTGCGCCTGCTGGCACATTGGAACCTGCGTGATGAGATCAAGGCCCAATACAGCGCCGAAGGACCGGATGTGCTGGAGAAGCAGCGCATGATCCAGCAGGTGATGGAGCGTATCATCACCCAGAGCATCCCCGCAGTTGTGGTGGACAATCCCCACGTGGACTGGAATCCGTATACCAATGAAGTCTGGCCGGCGGCAGCCCAGGATTCCGACCTGCCGGTACCGGCGGACATGGAAGTGTCCAACGCCCCCGAGCCCGATACGCGCTACGCAAAGATTCTCAACAATTTCCAGGCTGCGCGCCGGGCAGATCCCTACTGGCCTACCGCTCCCACCCTGATCGCGCGCCGCTTCCAGGTGAATCGCGAGATCCCGGAGGCGCGGGTAAAGGAGATGTTCGAGCAGGTATTAACCTCGCCTCTGGTTGGCCAGGTTGCCGAGCTCATCGAAGATCGCCTGGGACGTCCCCTAGAGCCATTTGACGTCTGGTACAACGGATTCCGGGCCACCGGCACCCGCACCGAGTCAGACCTGGACGCCATTGTCGCCCGGAAATACCCCACGCCCCAAGCCTATGAGAAAGATATCCCCAACCTGCTGCGCAAGTTGGGCTTTGCCCGCCCGCGCGCCAAGGTTATCGCCGACAATATCGTCGTTGATCCGGCCCGGGGCGCCGGCCATGCCTGGGGTGCCGAAATGCGCTCGGAAAAGGCCCACCTGCGCACACGGGTGGGAGCCGGCGGCATGGACTACAAGGGGTATAATATTGCCATCCATGAAATGGGACATAATGTAGAGCAGACCATCTCCCTGAATGAGATCGACTACACCTTGCTTAGAGGGGTGCCCAACACTGCCTTTACCGAGGCGATGGCGTTTGTATTCCAAGGCCGTGACCTGGAACTGCTGGGACTCGCCAAGGGCGATGCACAGAGGGAGATCATGACTACCCTGGATGATTTCTGGGGTACTTTCGAGATCGCCGGTGTGGCCCTGGTGGATATTGAAATCTGGCACTGGATGTACGCCCATCCCGAGGCAACACCGGCCGAGCTGCGTGCTGCGATGATCGCCATTGCCAAGGATATCTGGAACCGGTACTACGCATCGGTATTCAATCAGGAAGACGTGATACTGCTGGGAGTCTACCAGCATATTGTCATGCGCAACATGTATATCCCCGATTATCCCTTGGGGCATATAATCGCCCGGCAAATCGAGGAGCAGATCAAGCAGGCCGGCAAGCTGGGTCCCGAGTTTGAACGCATGGTCAAAGCGGGCAACATCGCGCCGGACCTCTGGATGAAGAACGCCACCGGGTCGCCAGTGGGTCCAGAAGCATTGCTGCACGCCACCGGGCGGGCATTGGGATCCCTCCAAGAGTAGAGGACGAGCAGGGATTCGGGCCAAGTCAACCCCGCCCTTGGCCGGGGCTTCGCGATCCTGATTGATCGGTACCGAATCGGACCCCGCAGCATGCGGGGCTACCCCCGCTACGAAAACCTCAGTATCTGCTGAGGTTTTTTCATTTTATAAAGAGTGGGCAAAAGCTATAAATGCGGTGGGGTGGGGAAACCCACAGGCGAAAATGGCGACGGGTGAGTGGTCGGAATGCCCGGCCCGCATCCGAAGAAATGACTTTGCTTGTAACTTTACCCTACCTGAGCAGCAACATCTTCCGGGTTTCCGCAAATCCCTCTGCCTGTATCCGATAAAGGTACACCCCTGTGCTCACCGGTTGGCCCCGCTCATTGCGGCCATTCCAGATTACCGAGTGGTAGCCCGGCCCCTGCTCCCCGTTGATCAGAACCGCCACTTCCCGGCCCAGGATGTCGTAAATGGTCAGTGTCACTTTTGCCCGCCGTGGCAGATCATACCGTATAGTAGTAACCGGATTAAACGGATTGGGGAAGTTTTGGTGGAGGGCTGGAGTGCCCGGCAGTATATTGCCGGTTACCACATTCAGTTCCTGCTCGAAGTAGAAGGCGCCCATATCGGCCCGGGTGGCATCGGGGTCCAGGGGTGATTCGGGGTCACCGGCGTCAATACAGGGGGATCCGGCCTGCAGGTGGAAATCGCGGAGTACCTGATTCACGAAGAGCGGATCGTCATACAGGTTACCCTCACCAATCAACGGTTCGGTGTCACAAAGAGAGTAAACGACATCGATCAATGATGCTTCATCGCTGTATACGACCGGCCCGCGGCTGCCGGCGATGATCGAGTTACGGACATGGGCGGTCCCGCCGCCATATTGGTCAAACTTGATGTACGCCGCCACTGATGTGTCGTTATCATAGAACGTGTTCCGGTCGATAAACGCTGTCGATTCGTCCTTCACCGCTATTCCCATGCCGCAACTTCCAATTACATTATATTCCACCCCGACATCCGACACCTCACCGATGGATATACCCTTGTCATTACAGCCATAGACCTGATTGCCCGTAATCAGGATATCCACCGAACCTGCACCGATATCGATGCCGTCATCACCAATGCCGTCGATCAGATTATTGCGAATGACACCGCTGGCCACTCCGTCGAAATCGATTCCGTCGTTGTCCCCTGGCACGGCGTAAATCTCACAATCTTCGATGATGCCGATCCCTCCCCTCACATTGATTGCTTCTCCCGTGTTGTTCTGAAGGAAGCGACACTGCCGCACGACCACACTGCCACCGGTAACCACGATTCCCGCCCGGCATTCCATGAACGCCGTATTCTCAATCGTGAAGGTAGAATTATGGCCGTTGACCGCCGCCGGCTGGGTGGCCGGATCGCCACCTACTAAGGCCCGCTCGATCTGCACATGCGAAATGCTCGAAGAGTCCACATCAGTGAACGTGATTGCCCCCCACAGGTCAGCGTCAACGTCAGGCCGGATGCGGATCGGATCGTCTGCCGTACCGTGAAACTCCAGCCGCCCGGCTACATAGATGGTGGCTGATTCCGGCAGCCTGATCTCGATCCCCGGCCCGGCCCGCAGTATTCCTCCAACCTCGATCCTCACATCATCGCAGGCAGTGTAAGGTGAGGATTCCCTGGTTAGCGCTACGTCGGTGGCAATGGTGGCGGGAAGCGTCGAACCGGATATAACCTGGAAAGAATTCCAGCTGTCCCAGCCCAGTGAGCTGTGGGAGCCGTCACTTGCGGCTACCCGCCAGTAATACATCCCGGGCGGCGGAGTACTGGGTAGCGTATGCGCAATATCGGTAATTCCACCGATGGTAGCGGGAGCAGAGAAACTGCTGGATGTATCGTATTCAATTGAATAACTGATCGGATCGCCATCGGGATCGAGAGCAGGATGCCAGGATAAATACACCCGGTCGGTGAAATTGTACCGGGGCTTATCAACCCGGAATGTCCGGGGCCAGTTATCGATCTGATAGAGCAAAGTGTCAGTCCGAGCCTGGATATATTCCTTTTCTTGAAGCAACTTGCTCTTCCAATACGTGGTATCGGGAATCTGATCGGTGGTATCCGCCTGCACGGAAGCCGCAATCAGGGCTTGCAGGCTATCTATGATTACATCCGCATAGCCGTTATTGAAAATGGTCTGCGATAGTGTGTCGATCCGGCTGCGGACGTCCCCCAGAATGGCCGTACTGATGAGGGCCCGCTCCACGAAAGGATTGTCCGGCAGTTCACTGGGGGAAGTGCGCTGGTAAGAATAGTCAATCCCGTAATGGGATAATGACTTGTCCATGTCACCGGGGAACATGGTCCATTTACCTGAGCCGCGGATATCGTGATACATATAGTAGTTATGATAGTAGGTGGCTCCGTTGGCCAACAGCATGTTCATGGCCAGGATATTGACCATTCTATCGTAATCAAGGCCGGTCTGAGCGAAAACCAGGTACTCCGGATCGGACAGGGTATTCAGGTTTTCAATCAGCTCAATCAAGTCATCCCGCGGCAGAACCTGATTGGTTTTTTTCTCCCAGTTATGGTCCACATCGTCGTTGGTACTCAGGCACGCTCCTTCCAGGGCTGCTTTGTAAAGGTTTCCCCGAGGGTCGAGACCTCGCGCTGAGAGGAACAGCTCATCGACATTCTCGCTTAGTATGTATAGTCCAAGATAGTCGCCATTCAGGTAGAGCCGGGCATGCTCGGCCTGAGAGGCAGCTTGGTCCGATTGACGTAACATGAGGCTGGATAATACTTCGTGGACGTAACTGTGGTCCAGATACGCGGCATTGAGATTCAAGACCTGCCTGCCGTCGATGAGAGGCTTATCGCAGGATATGATCTGCAGTGATTTTTTCGGGTGATCCAGGTTGCTGTCGCGCCGGATGCGCATTTCCACGTCGGTCCAAGTCGAGCCGGCATAGGCAACATCTATCGATATGGAGGTGTCTTCCCTCGGGTGATCATAGATGAATT
>DAOWIJ010000167.1 GCA_030640955.1 Fidelibacterota bacterium | reverse complement strand
GATGTCCGCATGACTGTCCTCCTGAACGCGCCGGAAGACCAGCTCCAGCGGCGCATCCACAGCCAATTCCTGGGGATCGCAGTCCACCACCTGGCAGGTGAGTCGCACACCGTTCTCCAGCTCGATGATGGCAATAACGTAAGGCGCCTCCAGGTCGAACTTGGCCGGTGGTACGTGGATTACGGTCCAGGTGATTACTTTCCCCTGCCGCGGCATGGTGCAATTTTCGAATTCCCGTCCCTGGCAGGTGTCACATATAAGTCGCGGCGGGAAGTGGATCTTGCCACACCGGCTGCATTTCCGTGCTTCCAGGCGGTAGCGCTGAGGTATTTCACGGGCATACTGGGGTGATTTCATGACAGGCCCTCCAGAATATGTACCGTGCAGCTGGCCCCGGTTCCGCCCATATTTTGCGCCAGCCCGAATTTCGCACCGGAAACCTGGCGGTCTCCCGCCGTGCCCCGGAGCTGCTCAGTGAGTTCTACGATCTGGGCCACGCCGGAGGCCCCCACCGGATGCCCCTTGCTCTTCAGACCGCCGCTGGTGTTGATGGGCAATTTGCCCCCCAGCCGGGTCTCCCCTGCCTCCACCAGGGCCGCAGCCTGGCCCGGCTCGGCATAACCTAACGCTTCCATTACACACAGCTCAGCGATGGTGAAGCAGTCATGCACTTCGGTCACGTTGATTTTATCGGGTGCCATACCAGCCAGTTGATATGCCGTCCGGGCAGCTTTCTCTACGGCATCCAGATGGGTGATCTCAGCCCGGTTGTGCAAGGCGATGGTGCTGGTGGCCTGGGCCGAGGCACGTACCCGCACCAACGGCTTGCCATTTACTGACCTGGCGACATCCTCCGAAGCCAGCACAACCGCAGCCGCGCCGTCGGTCACCGGCGAGCAATCCAGCAACCGCAGGGGATCAGCCACCATCGATGATTCAAGCACCTGTTTAACCGTGATCTCAAAGGGATACTGGGCCTTTGGATTCATGGCGCCGTGGTAGTGGTTCTTCACTGCCACCTGGGCCAGCTGCTCGGAGGTTGTGCCATAGCGCTGCATGTGGGCCCGGGCCATCAGGGCATACAAACCGGGAAAGGTCACTCCGTGGTAGACTTCGTACTCCTGGTCGGCGGCAGAGGACAGAGCGGCGGTGACATCGGCGCCATCGGTCATTTTCTCCACACCACCGGCCAGCACCACCTCACTCACGCCGGAAGTCACCTCCAGGTAGGCCAGGCGCACGGCAGCCCCGCCCGAAGCGCAGGCCGACTCTATCCGGGTGGCAGGGATCGGTGTCCGGCCCAGGTAATCGGCCATCATGGGCCCAATATGCTCCTGTCCCACAAAAAGGCCGCTCGACATGCAGCCAATGTACATGGATTCCAGGCGATCAGTTCCGGCATCATCCAGCGCTGCCAGGGCAGCTTCCACGAACAGGTCACGTAACGAGGATTCCCATAACTCGCCGAAGCTGGTCATCCCGATACCGATCACATAAACGTCTCGCATGATTCAGCCCTTCCCGCTATGCCAATCAAACCGCAGTTCTGACGGTTCCTATATGGGTGAGTTAAAAATGATCTTACGGCGATACTTTGCGTACTGCCCGTAGTCCAGGTAGCGTTTATTCCGTCCCAGCATAGCGCGGATCAAGGGCGCCTTTCCCTGGATCTCAGGCAACCTGTCAGTGGCCTGGAAAATGAACGCGTCGCTGCCCGCCCCCGAGCCAAAGGAGACCATGAAGACCAGGTCACCGGGTTGGGCCACATCCAGGATGGCCGCCAACCCCGTGGGCGATGAGCCGGAGTAAGTGTTACCCATGATGTTCACCAGCCAGCCTTCCTCCAATTGTTCGCTACTGAAGCCCAGCATCTTCCCGGCCCTCAGGGGGAACTTGCCGTTTGGCATGTGAAAGACGGCGTGGGCGAAATCCCCCGGCTTCCGGCCGCTTTTCTCCAGGATTCCCCGGGCGGCGCCAAGGACGTGCCTGAAGTAGGCCGGCTCGCCGGTAAAACGCCCCGCATGTTGGGGATAATATTCGTACTCCCTGCGCCAGAAATCAGGCGTATCGGAGGTGTAGGAATAGGTCTCCAGGACCTCTGCCGCCACATTATCCCGGCCCATGATAAAAGCCGCACCACCGGCGGAAGCGGTGTATTCCAGGGCGTCACCGGGGGCGCCCTGAGAGGTGTCCGCGCCGATGCCCAGGGCATAGTCCATGTGTCCGGCCTGTACATGGCTCCAGGCCACAAACATGGCCTCGGAGCCCGCTTTGCAGGCGAATTCGTAATCGGCCACGTGCACTTCGGGACCGATGCCCAGGGCATCGACCACCGTGGTGCCACTGGGCTTTACGGCATAGGGATGGGACTCCGAACCGATGTATACCGCGCCGATATCACCAGGCGCAATGCCAGCTCGCTGAAGGGCATACCGCGCCGCCTGAACTGAGATGGTAATAGTGTCTTCGTCCAGGGCCGGTACGGTCTTTTCTTCAAGTAACAGACCCCGTTTTACGGCCTGGGGATCACCGCCCCATTGCTGGGCGATATCCTCCGCCCTGATACGATGACACGGGACATACGCGCCATAACCCACAATGCCTGCCATTTCCCACTCCTTTAATAAGCCCAGCTATTCCGCCTTGCCAAGCTAAGATTCCAGGTGATTCGATGCAATGATCCTCTCGCCCACACTTTCGGAAGGAGCTCATTTTACTGGTGGCCCTTGAACTGCGTTGGCCGCTCTGGGCCGGTGGTCAGGGGACCAGAACCGTGGAATTCCGCTCAGGTGCGCCGTAAAAGCCAGGTTGCACCAGTCAGCGTTCTGTCCAGGAACTCGCATTCCTGTGCCTGCCTGGCCACATATTCCCGGAGGGCGCCGGCCAGGTGCGGGTGACGTCGGGTCAGGTTACGGGCTCGCCGCCGTATGGAAGTGAGGTACCCCTCGTTAATGCTTCTGGATTCCTCGGGAGATAGCATCTTTTCCCTGACCAGGATATCCCCATGGACCGTAAGCATCCGGACAGTCTCATCATGGGGCCGATAATGCCTATAACCGCTACGAGTTGTGCTCCGATCCCGTGTCAGGTATCCATCGTCGATCACCAGGTAACCACCGGGCCGGACCGTCGCCCGCAGGTAACGGACTTGCTCGGTAAAATCCCCCAGTATTCCCCCCACCGACGCGTAGACCACGATATCATAGTCCCCCCCTTCCCGGACGGCGTCACACATATCCCCTACCCTGAACTGACAGAGCAGGGCTACACCGGACTCCTCTGCCCTTCGTCGAGCGTCCATGATAAAGGGTTCGAACAGGTCAATTCCACTGACCTGAAAACCGAGTTCCAGGGCCAGGGTTATGGAAACCGCTCCTTTGCCACAGCCCAAATCCAGCATCCGGGTAGCGCTGGAGGGCAGCTCCAACAAACGCAGCATGTCGACGATGATTCGAGGTGAACTGCCCAGTTCCCAGAGTTCCTCCAGGAGCTCCGGAATAAGCGGTAGCAGCTCCTCCGGCGCCTCAAAGGACGCTGCTATTTCACGTTGTTTGTGCTCACCACACATTTATAGATAATACCATTGTCAATCAAATTAACAGCAGCGGTTAAATTGTCAAACAGATAATCACACCGTTGAGCCCCGGAAATCCCGCTCTTTCCAGGACAACTTGTAGAAGTTCCCCAAGATGCCGATGATAACCACGTAAATCGGATGCAGTATGCCGGTGATGATGAATACCCACAGCCGCACACGTAATCCGAGTTTCCCCAGGTAGCGGTAAACCAGCAGTCCTTCGGCTGCAAGTTTAGCCAGGAACAGTAACGGCCAGATCACACCCGCCCCGATGAATGTGAGTGCCAGGGCCGCCAGCGAGACCATGTTTGCCAGCAGAAACAGGGGCAGTGTCAGCCGGAACCTGCAGCTGGCGGGAACGCGTAAATAGATCAAGCCCTTGGAGGCGTGGCGCAGGCGCTGGCGGATAAAACCACCCAACCCTTCCGGTGGCGGACTGGGCACAATGGTATTCGATTCCAGGGCAAAAGTAACTTGCCACTGGCCGCTGGCAGTAATCTTGTGCATGAGTAGATCGTCGTCGCCGCTCACCAGATGGGCGATGCCGTCAAAGCCCCCCAGCTCGTCGAAAATTGACCGCCGGTAAGCCAGATTGCGCCCGGTGCAGGTCAGGGGCAGGCCCCGGGCAGCCCCCCCTGCCGCCAATGCGTCCAGCGATGAACTCTCCAGGAACAGGGCCTCGCGCCAGGCACTACCCTTGTCAGCGGCCACCGGCGCGGGACCAATAACCAGGCCCACCCCGTCAGTAAAGCGGGCAGCCATGGCGCTGACCCACTGCGGTCCGGGCCGGCAGTCGGCGTCGGTTGTGAGTATTATCTCGCCTTCAGACAGTCGTAGCCCCTCAGCTAAGGCCCACTTTTTGGGTCCCCAGCCCGGCGGCGTAGCCACAATTTTGTGAATTTGCAGGTCAGGCTGACTCGCGGCGGCCCGTGCCAGTATTGCCCACGAGTCGTCGGTGCTATTATCATCAACAATGGTGATTTTCAGCTGGTCGGCGGGATAGTCCTGGGCCGCCAACGCCGCCAGCAGGCGGGGCAGATTGGCCGACTCGTTGCGGGCGGCCACTATCACACTGACCTGAGGTAGACTGCCCTGCTCAACAGTGGCAAAGCGTTTAGCTGCCAATCCGGCGCGCAGCCAGAGGATAAAGGCGATATAGACAAGGGTGATGGCGGTGGCGGCAAAAAGGAAGCCAGTCATTGGGAAAAATCTGCCTGCACTTGCATTACACCAAACCGGGGTGGCGGCATATTGGTTTGGTAG
>DAOWIJ010000118.1 GCA_030640955.1 Fidelibacterota bacterium | reverse complement strand
GTAGCACCTTCACCATTAAATTTCCAGCGGAAGGGTAATATGGCACAGATATTAATTGTCGAAGATGATCCGGCCATCCTGCGTGGCCTGGAAGCCAGGTTGCAGGAGGAACACTACCATGTGATCAGCGCCACCAGCGGGAAGGCGGGATACGAGCTTGCCCTCCAGGAAAACGTTGACCTGATAATACTCGATATTATGCTTCCCGAGATGAACGGCACCGAGGTATGCCGCAATCTGCGCAATGCCGGTGTTGATGCGCCTATACTCATGATATCCAGCCGCGGGGATGAACTGGATAAGGTGTTGGGCCTGGAAATTGGCGCAGACGATTATGTGACCAAACCATTCAGCCTGACAGAATTGATGGCTCGTGTCCGGGCCCTTTTAAGACGCCAGCCCAAGCTTGTCAGGGAGATCGAGGAATATTCGGTTGGTGGTCTGCATTTCAATTTCATCAAGCATGAAGCCAGTAAAGACGGTACCGCGATTGAACTGAGCGCCAAGGAATTCGCCATTCTCAAATTTTTCGCTGCGCACGAGGGGCAGGTGGTCACCCGCGAAATGCTGTTAAGTGAGGTCTGGGGTTACGAGGCCATGCCCACAACGCGCACGGTAGACAATTACATTCTATCGATCAGAAAGAAGATTGAGGACGACCCCTCCAAGCCGACTCACCTGGTGACCAGCCACGCCGCCGGGTACAAGCTGGTCAAATAAGCCATACCACCGGCTTTACCCGCAAAATAATACAAACCTTTTACTATGTCTTGACATAACTGTGACATTCATGGTTTTTTGAACCGTTATCTTGCAGTAGAATTTTTTGGTGCTATCTGAAATCGTTGACCTGCTGATATTGGAATTAGTTCCGGCAGGGTAGACAAAGGAGGCAAACATGAACCGCAACGCACTCTACTTAATAGCTGTTGCTCTGTTGCTTACTTCGCTGGTGTCCGCTCAGGAACCGGCGTTGCAGGGGCAAATATCAGCGATCAAGACCCTGGCCACCGAAGAGGGCTTTACCATTCAGGCGCTCAATACGGAGACCAGGCGGATCTACGGTGTACCCCTTGAACTGCTAAGCCGCCCGGATGCGGCCGATCTGATTCGCAGGTTTCAATCGGATAATCCGCCGCAGCCGCCCGCTGCCAGAGTGACCAGGGCTGCACCTCCCACCAAGGCGCCTGTCCCTCAGCCAGCGCCACCTGTTGAACAGACACTCCCTAAAATCCCTGACAAACCGGTGCTGGCGGCCAACCTGGAGGCAGGCATGTCCAAACGTTTCCACCTGGTTGACGGTAATATCCTGCAGGGAACCATCATCAAGATTGAGGATGATATCTGTGAAATCGAGACCATCGACGGAATCCTGAACGTGCCGACCAGCGCTATCCTGGAGGAGACGGCTACGATTGTCAAGAAGGATGACACACGCTATGTTGGTCCGGTGCTGAGGGATTCACCGGAGGAGATCGTGATCCGCTCCAGCTATGGTGACGTGGTCATCAGCAAACGGGATATCAAGGAGATGGACCGCTATCATGGCGGTAGGCGGGTACCCTGGGCCGAAGAGAAGAAGACCTTCTTCGCCGGTGAAGCGGTACTGACCGATATCTTCATGGACCCAACAGCCTTCCCCCTGACGCCGAACACGTTTTACATAAGTGGATTGTCGCTGGGATACGGATTCACCGAGCGCTTCATGATCAGGAGCTCCTTTGGCTCCGATTTCTTGGGTGACCTGAACGTCCATCCCATACTAAGGTTCTACCACCGTCAGACCGGGACCAGCGAGGTGGCGGCAGCGGTAGGATTCCACATGTTCAACCACCATCCCATGGAAAGCGTAGTCGCCAAATATGCCAAGTATGCTATCAACGACACGAGCGGCAAGACCTTCGCCATTGTTGGCGGCAACGCCAGTGATATTATTCATGTAGACGATAAAAAGAACTTCTACTGGGAGGCGTACTTTGTGCTTTCCTCACGACGCTCCATGCCCACCGGCCGGGGCAAGGTGGGCTGGCACGTGGGCTTCAAGACCAACAGCCTGATCCTGGATATGCCGACGCTTAATGGCTATAAATGGGATGAAGACAATTTCAAAATACCCTACCGGTTGTGGGCGGCCTTCGAATATGACCTCTCCAAGCGGCTGAAGCTGGAAGCCGAGATGTGGGCCGATAACGGTCATCGCTTCCGCACCTTTGCACAAGCACTGGATGACTATATCCAGGATGACACCCCGTTTGTTTTCGATTCCGTCAGTGGAGACTACCGGGACGTGGATTTTGATTTCGGTTTCCTCTACGCGGTAAGCGAGTCATTCCGGGTGGGTATCCATTTCCAGGAGCCTTACCTGGTGTTCTACTGGGAATTCTTTGAATTATAAACGACGCATCAAAGATATATCCCTGGAGGTGATGTCATGAAATCACGAAATAGAATGCTCACACTGGTACTGCTGTTAATGATCGGCCCACTGTTCCTCACCGGACAGCAGCAGGACCAGGCTATTTCTATCAGGAACATCCAGGCCAGGAAGCTGGCCCAGCACTGGCAGGGCAAGAATGTGGAGCTGCTACTCACCGATGGCACCATAGTAAAGGGTGAGTTCGTGGAAGCCAGTTTCTACGAATTCACCCTCGCTGATGAGGGCGGGAAGACCGTTATCGCCATAGATGAGGTTGAATCGGTAGCATTCAAGCCCGGCCTAATGGAAGCCATTCTCACGGGCGCCGCCGGGGCACTGGGCGGTGGTATGCTGGGTGGCATTATCAGCCTCTCAAATCCGGCCGCAAAACCCAGCACGATCACACTGGGAGCTACTCTGGGAGCCGGCATAGGCACCTACTTGGGCTACAAGACCTTCTTCCAGAAAATCGTGGTCAAGCTTGATAAGGGTACCCGATGAAACTGGTCGCCCACGTCATAGTTCTATTGTTGTTTGCCGGCACCGGCTGCTACAACAACACCTTTGTCCAAACGCAAAAGCTGCTGGAGGAAGACGAATATGTTTGGGCTATGAATGCCGGGATGTCCATGATTGGCAAATTCGATTATGATATAAGCTACACTGGCATGCCTGGGATGTTGGCCGGAGTTTCATACTTGCAGGGTAGACCCGGAGGAGAATATGGTCTATCTATCACCGCGGGAGTTGGTGATGAGGCGATAGTCTACACGCCCGGTCTTTCAATTGCTAAATATGGGCAGAACCAATCAGGAACACCGTTTAAGCTCGGCCTGCATGTTGAGTTGAACGTGACTGCCGCTGACGCTTATCCAAAAGGGCAGGTCTGGCTGCTGCGGCCCAGCCTGACCACAACGACCTCCCGTGATCAGCGATCTTACTTTGGTGTACACGGTTTATGGAGTTCCGGTTCACTGGAAAGCGGGAACTTGGAAACCACAAAGCCATACTCCACTTCCGGTATCGGGATAGGTCTCACCATGGGCAGGGAAGTGATCAACTATAATAGTAAATGGTCCTATCAAATGCAGCTCGACCTATCCTGGGTAGTATATACGTATGATTCAAACGACAACGATGGGCAGCGAAACCAACAATTGCCCATTCTAGGCCTGAGTGTCAGCAGTAACCATTTCAGGAAGAAGCGGTCACAGGCAACCACCCGTGCGCATCCGCTGCCCACGGTTATTCAGCCACCACCTCAACCACAGAAGCCAAAGAAAGTGCGCCCAGAAGAGGTACGGCCAACGGAGGTGCGCCCAAAGGAGGGGCAGCGGATAATCGATCCGGAAACGGGTGAATTTATTACCAAGCCGTCAGACAGATTGCAGATTGATCCCGAAACGGGACTGCCGGTTGAGAAAGCGGACTCTGCCGCCCAAACCCGCTTTGATCCCAATACCGGCCTAATGGTCCCGGTAGAAGTCCCTGAAGAACCTGTCACCATCCTCGATCCCGAGACCGGTCTGCCTGTAGAGGCTCCCGTTGTGGATACCCCAAAACCGGTGCGCTTTAAGCAGCCACAGGCAGCGCGTATCTCAGGTGAAGCAAAATCCAAATTGAAAACCAGAGCATTGACGGACGCCCGCCGACACCACGACGGCTTCGCCTGGGGCCTATTCGGGGCTGGTGCCACGGCCGCAGGAGTACTAGGCGGTGGTATTCTGGGCGCGGCAATGTTGGAGTTTCCCGGTTTCCTCATTGGGACGGTCGTCGGGGGTGGAGCTACATACGCAATTATCACCAGCACTGTCCCACGGGTGCCAATACCACCTGATGTCCAGATGGCAGGCCAAGAGCAACGTAGCCAATATGAAAAGCACTATGCTTCAGAACTCGTTCGGCTGCGCCGCCAGAGCATCAAGCGTGGCCTGCTCACGGGAGTATTGGTGGGTCTGATAGTAATATCAATGTAATTACACAGGCAGCTCTCCCACCCAGCGCAAAGTTGCCCGGCATGTACTGGTTTGCTGTCTGCTCTGCAATAACGCTGCACGATTTTAGCCTTACCTGCGTACTGTCCCCGTTGTAATTTTGGTGCACTTTTGTGGCGGAATTATTACTCTATTCATTCGTGGCCACATTAATATTCCGTTTTTCTTGGGAGCATTCAAACTCATTTACATGCAGAACATGGTGGTACAGTTAAAATGCGCATATTAGTTACCGGCGGGGCAGGCTTTATCGGCTCGCACCTTGCGGAGCGGTTTACAGGCGAAGGACACGGAATTGTAATTCTCGATAATCTTTCGACCGGTTTTGAAAGCAATGTGCCCGAGAATGTCAACTTTGTCAAGGGCGACATTGGCGATAAGGAATTGGTAGCCAGACTATTCAGGGAGTATCACTTTGAAGTTCTCAGCCACCACGCCGCTCAGATGAATGTCCGTCATTCCGTTGAAGATCCATCGTTTGATGCCAAGGAAAATATTCTGGGCACCTTGAATCTGTTGCAGACCGGGATGGAGTATGGGCTGAAAAAGGTGATGTTTGCCTCGACCGGCGGCGCCATATACGGAGAGCAGACGGCCTTTCCGGCCACTGAAGAACATCCCACCAATCCCATCGCACCCTATGGGGTCAGCAAGTTGGCTTGCGAGAAGTACCTCAACTACTATACTGTTGAGCATGGTTTGAAGACCATAGTGATGCGCTATGCCAACGTATATGGCCCCCGGCAGAATCCTTATGGTGAGGCTGGTGTTGTGGCCATCTTCTCCCGGCTGCTGGCGAGCGGGGAGCAGGTCACTATCAACGGCGACGGAAAGCAAACCAGGGATTACATGTTTGTTGGTGACCTGGTGGAAGCGAACCTGGCGGGTCTTGATTATACCGATTCCCTGACTATCAACCTGGGTACCGGCCTTGAGACTGATGTGGTCCAACTATATCAATACCTGGCGGAGGCGGCGGGGACCAGCCTGGAGCCTCAGTTCGGAGCCGCTAAGCCCGGCGAGCAAAGGCGTAGCGTGATATCACCGGAAAAGGCGCGTAGGGTGCTTGGATGGCAGCCGCGGATTGAATTAGCAGAGGGATTGGAGAAGACCTACAAGTCTTTCGCGGCCTAGCAAGCGCTGTTTATGCGATCAGGAACTTGTGCGCCGCCATGGGGCGAAGGTCGCTGCGGAAGTGAGACTGGATGGAATCCCGCCAACGGCGGGGCCCGGTAACGTTCGCAATCCTAAGGAAGATTCCTGACCAGAATTAGAACCGTGAGTACGCTTGTTATCAGGGCTGTGGATTCAGCCACAATCTGCCGGATATCCACCGGTTGATCTGTTTCCCTTACGGTTTTCTTCGTGACGGTGATAAGCGCGCCCTCGTCCGCCACCGGGTTTGCACGACGGAAAAGAATATTCCGCTGAAGCCTGATAGTAGCTCCGGAGGCCTGGGTGATAAAAACGCTCTCTGTATCTTCTCCAAGGCCGCCGGCTCGATCGATATAATAACTGACACGTTTGCCGGGCCCAAATTTGATCAGGCCCTCAATCCCCACATTACCCCGTACCGCGACGGTATTCGGCTTCAGCGGAATTATGATTTGATCATCAGGGAGAAGGATGACATCGGCTTGCTTTTTGCCGGCTATAGCATCTTCCATCTTAATCACTACTCGCTCACCACCCCTTTCCAGGCGTCCGCCACCTGCGTAGCCCGTGGGTAAGACTCCGCCAGCGCGTTCGATAATTTCAGAAAGCATTTCATTTTCTCTGAGCAGGGGATAATCACCTGGGAATCTGACTTCCCCAGCAATGCTCACGTTCTCTTGAGGTTGAAAAGCGGGGTCATGTCGAATATAGAGGATATCCCGATGCTTGAGTTTGGTCTGACGCGCCTGCCCATTCCCAATGAAATCAAGGTTAAACTCCTTGCCCTCCTCGTTGACCAGCCTTACCGGTACAATCTCACTTTTATCTCCGCTTGGATTTTGGTTGGCCGACAGTCGACTGATTTGCGCCTCTTTGTAATAAGCGCCCTCTGAAAGACCACCTGCCTGATAGATAAGGTCTTCGACAGTCATATCTTCCAGAAGCGGATAATTGCCCGGTTTATTAACGGCGCCAAGGATGGTAACAACCTTATTAATTCTTAGCTCATCGATGGAATACACTCGAACCTGATCATCCCGTTCAAGAGAAAGGTTATGCTCCGGATTACCTTCCAGCACTTCCTGCAGATTAATATTAGTAATGACTCTAGTGGAGTCATCCTTTAGCCTGACCAGGTCAGCCTTACCCAAGTACGCATCACCGGCCAGGCCATCCGCAATAGCTATCAAATCTCTGATGGTGCGAATCTCGCTGTTGATTTCGTATTGGCCCGGCTGAAGTACGGCTCCCTTGATAGTGGCCACGTTCTTGAACATGTCCAGGATCGAGAAAACAGTCACAGTATCACCATCGAACATTTTTTCGTGCCGCTTCCCACTAAGAATCGGCTCAAGGTCAAAATCCAGAACTTGTCTGGCAATAGATGGATCCTGCCGCTGGTCAAACGGTATTATCCGTTGAATCTGGATACGCTTGGTATACGCTTCCGGTGTCAGACCGCCTCCAAACCCCAACAGATCGTTCAGGGGTTCGTCAGGCTTCAATTCGTAAATGGATGGGCGCTTAACCTGACCGGACAGCGTTACGGTTTTACCGCGCAAGGGAATAAAGACATGATCGTTATCCGTCAGCCTGACCTGGCTGTGCTTGAGGCCGGATAATAAGAAATCGTAGAGATCGACGGTGGTGATCACTTTGCCGTTGCGGATTACCTTGATCTCCCGTAGCGACCCGCTCTCCAGAGGTCCCCCGACACTGTAGATGGCATTAAAAACCGTACTGGAATTGGTAACCGTATAACCTCCAGGTTGCGCCACCTCACCCAGCACGAAAATTTTGATCGGTCGCAGACGGGTCAAGGTTAAGTCCATGAAAATTGTCGGCGGCGTTGATCTGAGCCCGTTATAAGTGCGAGACAACCAGCGTTTCAAATCGCTGCGCGCCTGCTTCAGAGGCTTGCCGGCGGTTGTAAACTGCCCCACGTTGGGAATATATATGCGGCCTTCCCGATCTACCTGGAGATCATACTGAAATTCAGCTGCTCCCCATACAGTCAGACGAAGGTCGTCGCCAAAGCCAACTATGTAGCTGTCATCCACCGGTCCTACCGGACTGAATTCGAAATTACGGGGGATGTTTCTAAACAGATCATAGCCGAAATATGGCGATGGCGGTTCGGCTCCGGCCAACTGGTGGTAAGCGGCATTTCCTACCCTTGCCGATTCCAGAAGCAGACTATCCGCACCCCAGAAGTCACGAACGGTTGTATGCGGGAGACCTGTTGAGGAAGGCTGATTTTGATCCTTCAGTTCAGCAGCTATTTTAAGCAATTCCTGGATTTTGCCCTCGGGAATGCCGGCCTGACGAGCCCTTAAGGCGGCCATTTGCGGATTGCTCAGATCAAGCCCCAGTTTGTTGGCCAACTCAAGCGCCTCACTCACATTAATGCCATTTTGCTCCAATTCTCTCACAATGGCCGGCGGGATATTCTGAGGTTCGGTAACTGCCACTAATTGGGAGACCGTAACAAACAGGATTAATATCAATATGGGCTTGTGAAAAGGCATATTTGTACTGAAATGCTACTTGCTCTTATTAGACGATCATTTGAGAAATCTTGAGACTGTACACGAAAAATTCCCGGTAAAAATACTGTCCAACTCAGACGGACGGGATGTTAAGATAATTTGTGGCCTGTTCCAATGGAGAACTTCCGGCCCATAGTCCTACCTGGCAGCGGTTTCATTTGCTTCCCGCACCGATCTGCGACCAATGCTGATATAATTGAAGCCTCGTCCAGCGACATAATCAGGATCGTACTGGTTCCGCCCGTCAAATATTACGGGACTCCGCAATTCGTTTTGTATCCGGGCAAAGTCCGGACGCCGGAAATGATGCCATTCTGTCGCTAAAACGAGGGCATCGGCGCCTTCCAGGCAAGCATACATATCGGCATTATATTTAATGGGCAACTCATACATTTGTTTAAAGGTCTCTATGGCTGCTGGATCGTATGCCTGGATAGCGGCGCCGGCAGACAGCAAACCCTTGATGATCACCGCCGAGGGAGACTCCCTGACATCATCAGTTTCCGGCTTGAAGGCCAGCCCCCAGAAGGCAAATGTAAGACCTTTGAGGTCATCACGCTGATAGTAGTCCTTTATTTTCCTCACCATAAGATTCTTTTGATCCCGGTTGACGTTTTCAACAGCCTTGAGTATCTGCAGGTCTATGTCCATCTTGGCCGCTGATCTGATCAGGCTTTGTACATCCTTGGGGAAGCACGAGCCACCATATCCGATACCGGGGAACAGGAAACGCCTGCCGATGCGATTATCAGCGCCAATACCAATTCTAACCTGATCAACATCAGCTCCTGTGGTTTCGCAGACTGCAGCAATCTCGTTGATGAACGAGATGCGTGTCGCCAGCATGGCGTTGGCAGCATACTTGGTGAGTTCAGAGGACGCTATATCCATGAACAGTATTCGACTTCCATCAGTACGGCAAAAGGGATTGTACAGCGCCTCAAGCCTGTCCCGGGCCCGCTCACTGTCAGTACCAATGATAATCCGATCGGGACTCAGAAAGTCTGAGACTGCACGGCCCTCTTTCAGAAACTCCGGGTTTGAAACCATATCGAAGTTTATAGCAAGTCCCCTGGTCTCAATCTTTTTCTTAATGGTCTTGCGAACTTGCTCCGCGGTTCCCACAGGCACCGTCGATTTAGTGATAATAATTTTGTAGTCATCAATAGTATCGCCAATTTCTTCTGCCACTGCCAAAACGTGCTGTAAGTCGGCGCTGCCATCTTCATCCATGGGTGTGCCAACGGCAATAAACACGAATTCACTGGCCTGCACGGCGCTTGACAGGTCAGTCGTAAAAGATAGTCGGGCATCCTTAATATTACTGTCGATAATTTCCTTTAATCCGGGCTCATAAATCGGCAATCTGCCCTTTTTAAGTTTGGCAATCTTATTTTTGTTGTTATCGACACAGATAACCTGATTTCCCATGTGTGCTAAGCACGATCCGGTCACCAGGCCAACGTAGCCTGTACCTATAATAGTAATTTTCACTAATTTACCTCGCGAATAATACTAAATATTCAATGCACGTAATTTGCGCACTACCGATCGAATTAACGATAGTCATAAAAGCCAATTATAGGATATAATCACCAACTAATTTAAATAATACTTCCCATACTTGTACATTTTCAACTGTTAATGAGAAAAACCGCCGGTACCCACGCGATCTGGTTGATGAACCGGCAAAGTCAAATAAATTAATTACGCATCAGGGGAATTGGTCTCAGCGCTCAGGTGTATTATATCTGTTGAGTTTCAGATTCTCAGTAGGCGCCTTTCCCAAATAGTACGGCAGGAATAGTTTCAAACAGAATTTCCAGGTCCATTAATAAGGTATTGTGTTCAGCGTAATACAGGTCGAGCAGTACCATTTCATTGAATTCAATTTCGCTTCGCCCGGACACCTGCCACAGCCCAGTCATACCGGGTTTTACACGCTCGCGGTCCCTGATAGCCTGCCAGAAGCCTTCCTCCATATCGACGCGCTCAAAATCTTCAATCGGCAGGGGGCGAGGGCCAACAAGACTCATATCCCCGATCAAAACATTGAACAGCTGCGGTAACTCATCGATACTGTATTTCCTGATAATTCGGCCAACCCTGGTTACTCTGGGATCATTCTTCATCTTGAACAGGGGACCACTGGACTCGTTCCTTGATAGCAATCCATCACGTTCGGCGTCGGCACTCTGCCTCATACTGCGAAATTTGAAGAATTTAATTTCCTTTCCATTGCGGGTAGCGCTGCGTCTCTGGCCGTAGATCACGGGTCTACCTGATTCGATCCAGATAGCCAGGCTGGTGATCAGAAAAAGTGGCGACAACACCGCCAGCACCAGGGTGGAACCGACTATATCCACGATTCTCTTCAGGAAGCCTTTGGCAGCCTCAACCCGCCTGCGAGTCGGTGAACTGAGGGTTATCCCGGCCACATCATACACCCGGGCCATCCTTAGCAGCCGACTGGTCTCGGGGGAGATGATCCGCAGCTTGACGCCCTGCTTTTCACAGATGCCGATTAATTCGCTGAAACCGTTAACGACAAAGCTTTGTGACGGGATAAATATTCGGTCGACTCCCTCTCGCTTAATCGTGGTGGCCAATTGGGAAAGTTCATAAAGCGGTATGCCGGTATCATCATTCGTGTTACCATCGGTTATGCCTATCAGGAATCCCTTGATATCGTATCCCAATTCCGGGAACCAGCTATATTTACTGGCTATATCTTTGGTGTCCGATCCATTAGTAACCAGTATGGTATTATGAATACCCAATCCAAACCGTTGGAAAATGGAGTTCAGTGCAGAAAGCACAGCGCGTCCAACCATGAAATGCACTGGCGTAAGGATCAGAAAGAGAGCAAAGAAACTGCGGGGCACGAAGTGCAATTTAAGGAGAAAGAAGGAGGCCATGATCGTGGCAGCGGCATAAACGTAGCTCTTGCTCGCCAGAAGAAACTGATAATTCGATTTGGTTAAGAAAGTCTGGCGATAAACGCCAATCAGGAGCGCGAAGGTAGCGAGAACCAACCAGAAAAATGCGGCTAATTCGAGCGATGCCGGCAGTGATAGCACCGGTCCCTGGTAAGCGCGCGAAAGCAGGAGCCAGGTGGTCAGCCCGCAGAGGAATATAAACGCGCCATCAATCATGAATGCGATCATGGCGAATATACTCCGCCAATTACGGCGCACTATTCCGTTTCTGCGCTGCATTGGCTACCTAATAAAGAGATTTATGTCTATGATATTTATGCCGGTACCCACATCGGGACACCCATATTCACAATGGACTTGATCTCCAGGAACAGCTGAACCGGCAGTAATGTAAGGCTTGAAAGGTAAGTGCGCAAGTATAAACAAATCGGGTAATCTGAGCCTTAAACAACAGTAGCAGGCGGTTCGTGGTCCGCCGTAGCAGCCTCTACTTGAGTGTCCTTCGAGATACCTTCGAAACAGGAATAGATCATTCCGCCGTGAGCAGCGCCTGGAAGTAAGCCACTGTATTTTCAATACCTTCCTCCAGGGAAACAACCGGTTCCCACTCCAGTTGTGTTTTGGCCTGGGAGATATCGGGTTGCCGCTGCAGGGGATCATCCGAGGGGAGGGGAAGTTGCTTAATTCTGGATTTGGAGCCGGTAATCTTGATGATCATATCAGCCAGCTCTTTTACCTGAAATTCCACTGGATTGCCCAGGTTGATGGGGCCGGTGATCCCGTCCGGCGATACCATCAGTTTTTCCAGGCCCAGAATCAGATCATCCACGTAGCAGAAACTGCGTGTCTGGGTGCCATCGCCGTAAATAGTAACGGGCTTGTCCCGCAATGCCTGAATGATAAAATTGCTCACGACCCTGCCATCATTCGAGGCCATATTGGGGCCGTAAGTATTGAAGATGCGCGCCACCTTGATATCAACCTTGTTCTGCCGGTGATAATCGAAAAATAGCGTCTCGGCGCAGCGTTTGCCTTCATCGTAGCACGAGCGGATACCGACAGGATTAACGTGCCCCCAGTAATCTTCCGGCTGGGGATGGACTTGAGGGTCCCCATAAACCTCACTGGTGGAGGCCTGCAGTACCCGCGCCTTAACGCGCTTGGCCAGTCCCAGAACATTGATAGCTCCCATCACGGAGGTCTTGATGGTTTTTACCGGGTTAAACTGGTAATGCATCGGGCTGGCCGGGCAGGCCAGGTTGAAAATGTGGTCTACCTCCAGGAAAATCGGGTTGACAATATCGTGGCGGATCAGCTCAAAATTGGGTTCATTCAATAGATCGATAATATTACGTTTATCGCCGGTATAAAAGTTATCCAGGCAAAGGACATCGTGCCGTTGCCGCACCAATGAGCGGCACAGGTGGGACCCTAGAAAGCCAGCGCCACCGGTAACCAACACCCTCAAGGTTCTAGTCATATCAATCTTGTGGTGATCGTCACCGGGCACGTACAGCTTCTCTTTTGTAGATCCTGTTCAGTATGATGCATCGCCAATAAACTATCAAATATTATTCTCGGGCAAGTTAATCAGCACAACTCGGGACCGCCAATGACCATTTGAATGGCACTATATGAGTAGTATACCTCGCATTGCATCAAATTAAATGTTACCGTAGGGTATTTC
>DAOWIJ010000232.1 GCA_030640955.1 Fidelibacterota bacterium | reverse complement strand
GATTTCACATCCTCGTCAACACTGGGCCAACCGGTGTCTTATGCCCGGACGGCCAGGGTCATGAATGGACTGCGGTCCTCGCTGCGGTTGGGCGGCGTGATGGCCGTATCGATGGCCGGCTTCGCATCCAGGCGGTAGATGGCGCGGAACGCCATAGTATCCGCATCGAAGTAGAAGTGCATCGATGTTGCGATATCCACACCCTGACCCTTGTTGATCGAGTTGATGAACGAGAAGTCCACCAGGTAGATATCACCCTGATCGCCCAGCTTCTGGCAGGTGTCGCTCAGGATCACCGGGATCCCCAACAGCAACCCGCCGGGTGCGTTCTGCAATGTCCGCGCACCGGGTGGGAAGTAGATGGCCTCGTTGCCAATGGTCATGGCCGGCAGCTGGTTGAAGCCATCAGGACATATCAACCAGCGACTCGATCCCAAGTCTCGGCGATGGTGGCGGCCAAACATCTTCAGCACATTTGTGGCGTTGATGGTATCGGCCGACTGACCGCTCACCTTGGCCTGCGCCACCAGGGCAGCGGCATTTGCCACACCCTTGGGCAGACCAACGCCGGAACCGTTGATCAGCGCATCGTTGATCTTCCAACGGAATACGTCGCTAGTTTCCAGACCCAGGTAGGAACCCAGGGCCTGCGCGTCAGCCAGCAGCTCTTCGGTTACGGGCGTCAGGGCCGTCAGTTTGTGCAACGCCAATTCGCTCCGTTCCAGAGCGATCTTGGATTCTGTGATTGCTGCACCTTCACCAGTCCAGTAGGCTTGAATACCGGTGCTTCCCCACGGCGTGGTCTCACTGCGCGGCAACTTGATGCTGTTGCCGGCAATGGTGTACTGCCGCGTCAGAGGCAAGAGCGCCTCCTCCGTGAGCACCAGGCGCTCAATCTCACGGCCGAACTCAATCGGCACGGCGAAACCGCCGTCAGCACCCACGCCAGTCTGCGAGAAGGTTGTTGGCGCTGCCGCCTGGAATGCCACCAGACGCTCAGACTGGCTGCCGTTCGGTAGGCCAGCATGATACACGTCCAGCAGGTACTGGCCAAAGCTGGCAAAGCCGCCCTTCGGGTCCTGGGTTGCGCGATCCTCACCAACGTGGATGTCGGTGTCATCGGTGTCCTCCAGGGGAATGCCCCCCAGGGAGCGCCGTTCGGCTGCGAGACGGGTCTCGCGATCGATCTGGGTGTTGATCTTGGCAATCTCACCGTCTTCACCGAGAATGGCACCGAACCGGCTGGATGCCGTTTTGAGTTGAGACTGCTCATCGTCGGTCAATTCGGCCTTGTCTTCCAGGGCCTCGATATCGGCCGACAAGCCCTCGCTCTCTGTGACCAGAGCAGCCTTGAGCCCGAGCAGTTTTCGTAGTTTCTTGTTCATGATACTGTCATCTCCCACCGGACCCCGCCGATAACAAAAAAGCCCCGCCATCCCGATCATTCGGGACAACAGGGCGTCGCACAGCGGTGGACCCGGTCTAGTTAATGTTTAATCGATGTGGGACAACTTCACTTTGTCCTTCCTTGCCTGGCCCTCATGGAACCGGATCGTAACCTCGCCGCTGAACCTCGGGTCGCCCATCCTGTACCGGATGTACACCGTCAGTTCGTCAAGGGCACGGTCGCGCCGCTCCCGCATGTTGACCATCTTCCTTTGCGCTTCAGTCATCGGACCGTCACTTCCCGTATCATCGGATCCGGGCTAAATCTTTGCTTGCGCTATTTTCGCACGGCGGAGGCTCTGCCCGCTTTTGGATCCGGCCTGCCGGCTGTTACTCCGTACCTGCTTCTGCAGGCTGGCGACCACCTCATCGAAGGTTGCCACCTTATCGGCCAGGCCAACCTCCACGGCCTCCCTGGCGCCCACCACGCGGCCCTCACCGAAACCGCCGCGTACTTCGGATACCTTCACCCCCCGGTACCTGGCCACCGCTGTGATGAACATGGCGTAATACTCGTCCACCCGCTTCTGGATGAACCCGCGGGCATCGTCGCCCAGCGCCTCGTATGGGTTCCCCTCGACCTTGTACTTGCCGGCCGATATGAGCGTCGGCTTGACCCCCTCGCTCTCGTACCACTGGCTCTCGTCCCAGTGCACGGTCCACACACCTAAAGAGCCGGCCTCGCCGCCTGGGGTTATATAAAGATCGGATGCTGCGGCCGCGATCCAGTAAGCGGCGCTGGCTGCCAGGCTATTGGCTATAGCCGCAATCGGCTTCACCTCCCGGGCCCGGTAAATGGCGTCGGCCAACTCGGCGGTACCGTACACGTCGCCGCCCGGGCTGTCCACGTCCAGCAGGATGGCCCCGATCTCAGGGTCGTTCACCGCTTCCCGGATCTTGCTCCGGATAATCTCCGTGGAGGTCCCGCCGCTGATTTCCATCATCAGGTTCATGCGCTGGGCCAGCACGCCGTGGACCCGGATCACCGCCACGTACCCCATGGGCTTGCCATCCTGTCCGTTGGTGGCCGCCTGCACATGCTGCCGGATCTCATCGTCCGACAGCTTGCCGCCGGCCATCCTGGTCCGCAGCACCTCCTGGACCTCCATCAGCTTGTCGGGCATCAGGGCCCAGGGCTTGTTAAAAAATCGCTCCGCTACTCTTGTATAACTTGGCATCACTCACCTCCTGCAATGGCCGCCAGCCGGTCGGTCTTTTCTTCCCGCCAGCGTTCCAGTAGTTTTATTGTGGCATTATCGGCCCCGGCTTTGTCAGCGTCCAAGGCGCCCAGCAGTTCATAGCAGGTGCCCTCGGTGTACATGCGGGCCATCTCAGGCCCGACCGCCAGCACATCGGATGCGAAAACCGTATGCCCTTCGTAAAAGTCTTTAGCCCAGGCCTCGATGTCATAGGGCTCCTCACCGAACTTGTCCAGGGCCCGTTGCACCGCCTTCACCTCTTTGGAGACCACCCGCTCCGCCGCCTGCCGCGCCAGCCTGTTCACCCGGGCGCCCACATCCTGCGAAGGGTTATAGGCATAGGAGTAACCGGCGCCGGGCATCATCGCGCCCCTGTCGCGCATTATGTCGCCGCTGGCATCGCCGCCCGCAGCCGCCATGTTCACCGGCTGCAAGGGATCGTCCAGGCCGTCGATAGGATTGTCGTCCTCGTCACGTCGCACCTCGTTGCGGGTCTTGAAGCCCCACTGTATCCCAACGGCATGAGCCTTATAGCGGCTGAGGGTATCACCCCGCAGCAGTCCGGATACGTTGTGCTTGGGGTAGTACCTATCGGTGTCCAGGATCAGGTCCCGCTTGATGGCCTGCTCCCACATCACCAGCCAGGGCATGAGCGTGTATATCACAAACTCCAGCGACTGGTGCTCGATGTTGCTGAAGGTCGCCCGGTCCAGTATGCCGATCTTGTGCGGCGGCACCATGAATATCCGGGCGATATCCACATCCAGATACTTGCGCGTCTCCAGAAACTGCGCCTGCTCGTTCGAGATCTGCAGCTGGTTATACTTGGCGCCACCTTCGAGGAGTCCAAGGCCATGTCGGTTCTGGTCTTTTACCGCCTGGCCAAAACTCATTCGAAATTTTTCCCGCTGCTCCGCATCCTTGAACATCCTCTCGGTCTCTATGTAGCCGGACATGGCCACGCTGTTGCTGAAAAACCTGCCGGCGTATTCCTGCACCGCCAGGGCCGCCCCGATGCTCTGTCGCTCCAAGTCTATGAGGCTCACACCCCACAGGCCCTCAAAGGTGAGCCCCCGCAGGTGGAACACCTCCTCGCGCAGGAAGGTGTGATCCTTGTTGAGGCGGTCCACGTACTTGTAGCGGAACTCGCCGCTATCCAGCAGCTCCATGCGTGTGCGATCCGGATGCATGGGTGTGAGCGATTCGATCTTGCCGGCGCCGGTAAATCCTATTTTCGCAAGACCGTTGCCCCGCAAGACCGTATGCACACCGAGGAGCCTGCGAAATTCGTAGGAAGTCTGGAACTCGTTGGGCTGGTCGTGGATAAGTGAATACAGGTGGTGGTCCGTCGCCTTCCGCGTCCGCCGCTTCTTATCGAACTC
Organism: Fidelibacterota bacterium; assembly: GCA_030640955.1. Taxonomy (GTDB): domain Bacteria; phylum Fidelibacterota; class Marinisomatia; order SCGC-AAA003-L08; family TS1B11; genus DAOWIJ01. The sequence continues at coordinate 1,642 of DAOWIJ010000232.1, read as the reverse complement.
CTGCTCCATCAGCGGCAGCGGCAGCTGTGCCGGGGTCTCCGACAATACCCTGCTGCACGCCAACACCGCCGCAAGTTGCAGGGCCTTATCGACGGTTACCTGTACGCCCGCAGCCGTGGCCATACCAAACGGCGAGTACCAGTAGTCATCCAGCGGGCCGTAGCGCGTATCCGCCCGGGCCACCTGTTGTGCCATCCACATCAGCCGTTCCTCAATAGTTTCAGGTCATAGGTAATCACGACCAGCATTACAATACCCGCTGCCGTCAGCCCCGCCGGCGGTGCGATCCACCACCCCACGCCAAAGCCAACCATGGCGGTGGCCACAATTCGGCTCACACTGTAGATAAAATGCTCAGTTTTACTCATTGCCCACCCGCATCAGTTCGTAATCATCGGGGTAAAACTCGTCATCGTCCTCTAGCATCCACGCCCCCAGGGCCATGATTGCCCCCACCCCGCCGTCAATTTTCTCAGTGGATTTCTTGCGATCCGGCTTGATAAGCCCGGTCGCTCCTGTCTTTTTTACCATGTTGCCAATCATCCAGGTCAGCACCGGATTGCCATCGTGCTCGATCTCGCCAGCCAGGATACGACGCTCGAACTCCTCGCAGGGCTCGTTCATTGTCACATCACCCTGCCGGAACAGCATCGCATCGATGCCTACCTTCTGTGCTGCCTGCGCCATCTGCTTGGCCTTGTACGGATCGTATGGCATAATGCCGGCGCCGAACCGCTCCGCCTCCTCCAGTACGGCCAGCTTCACTTCGTCCCAGTCGATCACGTCCCCATCGGTCAGGGTTAGCCACCCCTCCCGCGCCCAGGTCTTGATCTGGTCCCGGATCCGTTTATCCCGCCGGCGCTCTAATGCACCCTCGGGCAACCAGAACTTTGGCACCAGGTACGGATATTTGCGGCCCGCATCCTCGTCAGGCTCGAACAGGAATACGGCAGCTGTAAAGTCCACCGTCTCCGCTGCGTCAAACCCGAAGCAATATGCCTGCCCGGCCAGATCTTTTTCGGCCCTCGGCTTGGCCAGCTTCTTCCAGGCATCCACATCGAGCCACCGGTCCGCCGACTGGACCCATATATTGAGCTTCTTCTGCTTAAAGGCGTCCTGGCGGCTGGGGGAATTCTTGGCCTTTTCGGCTTCATCCAGGAGGTTCTGCATGTCCACCGATACACCCAGGTTGGGGTTGGCCTTGATATAGTTGGCTGGATCAGTCCATTTGTCACCCTCATCCAGCGACGCGATATAAACAAATAATCCGGCGTCCTCGAAAACGCCTCTAAGCACGTTCTCTGCGTACCGATGGTAATCCCAACACACGGTGTCCTGGTTGTTACCGGCCGTGGTGGTAATGTCGATTAGCGGTTGCTCCCGCGCGCCTACCGCGGTTTCCAGTACATCAATCAGATTCCTGGTCTTATGGGCATGGAGCTCGTCGATATTTACTTCGCTGGGATTGAGCCCATCCTGGTACGATGCATCCGAGCTGATAGGCTTCATTATGCCGCCCATATCCGGATCGTATATGCTGTGCGTGCCTATGTTCAGGATCTTCGCCAGATCCGGCGACATTCTCGCCATTGTCCGGGCCGCATTAAATGGTATGCGCGCCTGGTCTGCTTTAGTGGCTGCT
>DAOWIJ010000178.1 GCA_030640955.1 Fidelibacterota bacterium | reverse complement strand
GGTGCCCTAAACTCTGCATTGCTTCCGCTATCCCCCGCTCGTAGTTCCAGCCCATGATCGAGAGCAGCTTTTCCAGACCAGGGTGATCCAGCGGCGATGAATTCCACCAGAAGGCGCCGGGTCCGACCAGCTGGGACTCCCACATGCCCGCGAAGGGGTGGGCGTAGACCCAGACCTCGTCGATTACGCCAGTATTACGCAGGGAGTCCAGACGATAGTGGTCGATCAGTTCGATATAATCAAACTTCACTCGTCCCTCTTGCTCGGTCAGCCGTTTGAGGGAATCAATCAATACGGAGGAGCTATAGAAATAGGCCAGATTCTCAACCCTCATCAGCTGGCCGTCCAGGCGCGAGAAGATAGTCGTATCATCATAGGTCTGGACGATCTGAAACTGGACCACACCGTGACTTGCCTGGCTGAATTCTTCTACCAGCTGATTCGCCATACCGACCGGGTTTGCCCAACCCCATTTCTCATGGATCCTTTCATTGTTGACAAAGTCAATAACCGGGTCCTGAAGAACCAGCGCGACCTTGATCGTCAGCGTCTCAGCGTTCGGCAGCTGGAAATCTTCCACCACATTAACAGTGGTCGTCCCTGCCAGGGCGGTAGTGCTGGCGGTAATCCGGGCCGAGCCGATGGAATGGGCATAAACGGTCCCCAATTCACCGACGGTCACCACGGCCGTGTTATCGGAGGCCCAACTCACGACATCAGCGAGAGTATAGGGATGGGTACTGCCGTTGTCAGCTACGAGTTCCACGTCCAGCTCAAAGGAAGTCCCCGGTACCATGGAGAGCGGATCAGGCAAAATGTGCAGGGCGGTGAAGGTGGTTCTGTGATACAGCGACCACTCACCTAAATAGATGGAGCTGCCGCCAGGGTTATAGGCCCTGAGGCGGACAAACTGCGCTTCAACCGGCTCCTCCGCGATGCTGACCGAATCCCAGCCGAAAGATGGGAAGTTACTGTTATCGATGAGCAGTTGATAGGAGCCGGCCTTGTCATTTAGGTCGCTTTCCGAATCGGCCACTTCCAGATTCCATTTCCCTCCATGCCAGAAGTACACTTTACTCCTGCTTATCTCCACTGGAATGTCGAAGAACAACGTCACCACCAGGGAGTCGCTGTTCTGCGTTATGCTGTTGGTAAGGTGATTGCCATCGAATATTTTCTCCGGGCTGGTAATGTCGGAAGGCTGGTAAGTTACGCTAATGGTACTATCGTTTATGCCGTCCATGATGTCCAGGGGCATAATTAGAGTAACCTGAGCAAATAATGGTTGAGCGAAAATACTCAGCAGGCCTATTATAAGGCCACTTGCCTGCCGACCGATCTGACTGAAAAGCAATATAATGAATCCCTATACCCTAATTCGCTAAAAGCCGATTTCAGAAGTTCAAATCGACACCGAAGCGGGGCGCCGGTCCTAGCAACCCGAAATCGCTGTATGCGTAGTTAGCGCTGAGATTATAACTGCCAATATGCATAGCCAGCCCCCCACCGAAGGAATAACTTGCCACACCATGGTTCAAGCGGTATCCGGTTCTTATAAACAGGGTATTACGGTAACTCCATTCGAGCCCACTCTGCCCCAGGGGTTGGCCATCATTTGGTTTTACCGCTGAGAAACTCATCAATAGCTTCTGGTTGTTCCGTTCGATGGCGTTCATTGACAGACCAAAGGTAAAATTGGTGGGCAGGGGATAAGGCTCGTTGACGAATTTGATGTCGGAGCCGAAATTACTGATTTTCATTCCGAAGCGGAAATTACGGAAGTAGGTCACATAAAGGACGGCAATATCCCCCGAGTAGGCACTAGCTGAGAAACCTTGATATAGGGACATGTTGATATAATTGACCGATCCACCGAAGGTGACGTGATCTGTCAGAATGCGCGCGTAGCTAATGCCGAACCGGTAGTTGCCGGAATAGAAAGTTTCACCCGTGCCGTCCGGCTGCAAAGGAGTAGTGACTTTCATTTCATCGGTGTACAGGGCCGTCATTGACGCGGCGAACGTTCCCATCCTGCCGAAAGTGTAGGCGGCTGATGCGAAGTTATGACTAATCCCTGCAAACCACCGAGTATGATTGAATACTACACTGGCTTTCTCAATTCGGGCCAGAGCAGCCGGGTTATAGTAGGCCGCCTCCGCGCCCATGGGCACTGAGATGAATGCGCTTCCCATTCCTGCCGAGCGAGCCGTTACGTCGATCTTAAGAAACTGGGCATCGGTACTGCCAGGTCGCTCATACTGACCCCATGCCAAACTGAGTAAGATCGGGAAAACAAGCACCAATTTACTCATCATTTTTGAATCTCCTGTTTTCAAAGATTTAATATCCTGACATTCTATCTGCTGTTCATTTAATAACAACAAACTTGCCGACCTGGACCTCATCAGTCCGGGTGTCATTCACCACATACAGATAAATGCCGCTGGATATGGCCTGCCCTGGTGTGGAGGTCAGGTTCCAGTCTTCATAGCCCAGATTGGGATCATTGTGTCGGAGCACTTTAATCAGATCTCCAGCGAGAGTATAAATTCTGATCTCACAATTGGCGGGCAGATTGATGAATTGGATCCGACGGTCCTGCTCCATCCAGGAACGACCAGGCGGATTCTTTTCCCACTTAGGATTAAAAGCATTATAATCAACGCCGCCGCGATAAGGATTGGGGACTACAGCCACTTTTCCCACCGTTTCCGGCGGCTGAGGGCCTGGCACCAGTCTCATGGCATTGGCATTTATGCTCGATTCCAGCGACGGGAAATCAAGAACGAAGTCCGGCTGACAATAGGCTGTTGCAGAATAATAATACTCAAGATTATCCAGCAAGCCCACATCGGTATATTCGTACTCCAGGCCCGTATCGAAACCGAGGTCATTCCCGGGTAAATCAAATTCGGCCAGTAGAGTCCAGGGCCCGGTGATGCTTCCCGTGCTTTTATAAACTCGATATCCTTCAAATGGGTATTCGATGTTGTCACCGCGATTCGGGTCCGTATAATCCTCCGGATTAGTCTCACCTTCCTCCGGCCGCCAGTTGAGAATCACCTCATGACTCTTGGATTCCGTTTTCAATGCGGGTTTCGGTGGGGCCGTTGGCAACCGGAAATCTTTTTCGATCAGGATATTCGATCGCTCCGCTGTTCGCATAATCTCGTCCATACCTTCGCCGAGGATCTGTACCACTACGAAATGGACGGTATCACCCACTGCTAAATTCATCGGACCGAAAGAGAGCGAAAAAATAGATTGTCCCCCGGTATCCTGATCCTTCATTATAACGCCGCTGGTCATCTGCTCCAGATAGGACGCAATGTCCTGCATGGGGGTCTCATGGTGATGCAGGTAGTTCTGCACTGTCCAGACCAGTGAGCCCGCCAGGGATTCAGGTGGATAAATCTTGGCGGCGATCGGGCTGACCGCCGTTCCATCGGCTCCCCCCGGCTCATCGCTAATCACAAGCATACGATGCTCGGGGATATATATGCCCTTATCGTCGATGTCGGTGGCTTCCAATCCCGCCATCAAATCCCCGATTCTACCTTGCAGCATATAAGTCACATAAGTATGTTCCAGATTGTATCGGGTGGGTATAATGTAGTAATTGTATACAATCACATTATCAAAGGGGAAGGAGCTCCAGGCATAGCTGGTCTGAATCACATCCACATACAGGGGAGTATGCAGCGTGATATTAGTGATGTGATGATCGCTGTACTTGCAGATGAAATCCTGATCCGAAACACCTACATACCCGGGCCAGTAGGGAATATCCAGGGTGTCACCCTTTCGCGCGACCCAAATTGTATCATCGGGTGCCGCGCCGGGGTAGAACTCATAATTCAGGTGGGCGTTGTTCCAGTTGGTGATGGATACCAGTGTATCTTTCTGAACCACAGCGCCGATTCGTATTCCGGCCTCAAAAATGTGCTCTTCGTTGCTGTTGACCGGGTATTCACAATTAATTAGTCCGTGGTAATCGAACAAGCGATCATAGGTACCGGTGGCGGCGTTTATGCCCCCTGTGTTGGTTACTACCTGGCGGATCTTTCCCACATCGTGTACTTTCCAGTCCAGAGTAACCTGCTGAGCAAAATCAGCCGCCGTTTTTTCCAAGTGGTGAATAGGGTCATGAGCAACCAGCGCCGTCAGAAATACCAATTCCAGCCCGATGAATATCAGGGTCTTCCATTGGCCCTGTGATGCACCTGCGGTTGCGCATGCCCTCTTCATGGTCTTTGCCCCTTCATTTAATGATAACAAATTTGCCCACCTGGACTTTGCCGTTATGGTTGCCCCGGACTGAAAAAAGATAAATGCCGCTGGAAATGGCTTGGCCGACCTGTGAGGTGAGATTCCAATCCATGTAGCCCCGCTCGGGATCGTCATGCCAAAGCGTATTCACCAGATCGCCGGCCAGCGTATAGATTCTGATTTCGCATTGGTTCGGCAAATTGATGAACTGAATCCTCCGGTCCTGTTCCATCCAGGTACGGCCGGGAGGATTCTTTTCCCACTTGGGATTGTAGGCGTTATAATCAACGTCGCCCCGATACGGGTTGGGAACTACACACACCTGACCTACAGTTTCCGGCGATGGTGTTCCCGGCACTGTTACCTTCGCGTTAGCACTTATACTTGACTCCTGGGAGGGAAAGTCCGTGGCGTCATCGGGCTTGGAAAAAGCCGTAACGGAGTAGTAGTACTCCAGATTATCCAGCAACCCTCGATCAATATATTCATGCTCCAGGCCGCAATTATAGCCGATGTCGTTATTGGGCAGGTCATATTCCCCGAGCAGGGTCCACGGCCCGGTTTGGCTGTAGGTGCTTTTATACAGCCGGTAACCTTCGAACGGCGTCTTTTCGCCATCACCGCGGTAAGGATCGGTGTACTCCTCTGGATTCTCACCTTCCTCCGGTCGCCAGTCGAGGTGCACCTCATGGCTTTGAGTGGCAACTTTCAGTATCGGCATGGGCGGAGGCGAGGGTACTTTATAGTCTCGAGTGGCCAGAAATTCCAGGTACTCTGCATTTTCCAGCATACCCTCGATCCCTTCACCGAAAACGACTGCCAGTTCAACATGGAGGGTCTCGCCAACCCGGACCTGTTCAATCGGGCCGAAAGCGATACACCAGTGAGATCGTTGGCCCTCTGTGATATCCTGCATTCTGGTACCATCGATGATATGGGCATATCTCTGCGGGTCCCGGGCGATGGCGTAGAGCTCCTCATGGGTCTGGTGCTTATAAGTCCAGGTGAGGCTGGTGTCTGCGGGCTCCATCACTTTAATACCGATGGGGCTGAAGGCATCCCCGTCATCCCCGGCTTTGTTGTCAGCGGTGACCCCCATTTGATACTCTGGATAGAAAAAGGTCAGATCGTCGAACCAGTTGGCCGCGGC
>DAOWIJ010000235.1 GCA_030640955.1 Fidelibacterota bacterium | reverse complement strand
GTACACAGGCAATACTGCACTGAAGCAGGCCTTTATCGACGAAGGCGCTATTCAGTGCGGCTACTGCACGCCGGGGATGCTCCTGCCTTTGGAGGCGCTGCTGGAGGAAACACCTACACCGGACGATGCCGCTATCAGGGATGCCCTGGCTGGGAATCTGTGCCGCTGCACCGGATATATCAAACCGGTAAGGGCCGCAAAAAAATTATGAGTGGTGAATCGGACAAGCAGTTGAGGGTCGTTGGTCAGAAAACGGCCCGTGTCGATGGTCAGGCCCTGGCCCGGGGCAAGGCGGTGTTCGCCGATGATATGCGGCTGCCGGGTGTGCTCCATCTGAAGGTGCTGCGCAGCCCCCACGCCCACGCCGGTATCAAGCACATCGACACCACCCGCGCGCTGGCGCTACAAGGCGTGGCCGCGGTTCTGACCTACCAGGATTTTGAACCACATTATTACACTTCAGCCGGTCAGGGCTACCCGGAACCGTCCCCGCGGGATATGCTGGTCCTCGACCGGACCGTGCGCTTCGTGGGTGACAGGGTGGCGCTGGTGGCCACCGAAACACCGGAAATTGCCCTTCAGGCGCTTGAACTGATCGATGTTGAGTATGAATTGCTGCCGGCTATCTTTGATCTGGAAACAGCTATCGGCAATCAGGTCATCATTCATCCTGAGGACGGGGCGACCGGCATTCATGATGCCCGGCAGAATATCGCCGCGCATATCGAGGCCCAGCTGGGTGATGTGGACCGGGGATTGTCTGATAGTACCCATGTGTTCGAAGGGCGCTATGCCACACCCTACGTCCAACAGGCCCACATAGAGCCCCACATTACCCTCACCTGGCTGGATGCAGATGGTCGGCTGGTTATCCGCACTTCCACCCAGGTGCCCTTTCACGTCCGGCGGATCGTGGCCGAGGTCCTTGATTATCCCGTCAGGAAAATACGGGTGATCAAGCCCCGGGTGGGGGGCGCTTTTGGTGGCAAGCAGGAAATCCTGAACGAAGAATTGTGCGCTGCCGTTACCCTGAAGACGGGACGCCCGGCCCGCATGGAAATGACCAGGGAAGAGGAATTCTACGCCGCCCGTTCCCGCCACCCCATGATTGTAAAATTGCGTATCGGCGTGAGCAAGGATGCCACCTTCAACGCCATCGATATGGAGATCCTGGAAAACAGCGGCGCTTACGGCACTCACGCCCTCACGGTGATGTCGGTAGCGGCGCAGAAGACCCTTTCGCTGTACAAGGCGCCCCATTTAAGGGTGGTAGGCAACAGTGTCTATACCAATCTGTCGGTGGCCGGCGCTTACCGGGGCTACGGCGCGACCCAGGGCCTTTTCGCCCTTGAGGTCATGATGGATGAGATTGCCCAGCAGCTCGATATTGATCCTATCGAGTTGCGCCTGAAAAACCGGTATGAGGAGGGCGATGAAATCCCCATAGCCCGTATACTGGGAGAAGGCCGGGAAGGCTTCCCCCTGAAGCTGCACAGCTCCGGCCTGCGCGAGTGCCTGCAATTGGGCCGGGAACTGTCCGATTGGGAGGTGTTGCGTACCGGTGGCGGCGACAGCCATCTCAAGCGCGGTATCGGTGTGGCCGCCGCGGCCCAGGGCTCGGGCATACCGGGGATCGACATGGGCTCGGCCATGATCAAGATGAACGAGGACGCCAGTTTCAACCTCATGGTGGGCGCCACCGATATCGGCACCGGCTCGGACACGGCCCTGGCACAGATCGCCGCCGAAGTACTGGAAGTGCCCGTTAGCCGCATGATCGTCTATTCCTCCGATACCGACCTGACACCCTTCGATACCGGAGCCTACGCTTCCAGCACCACTTTTGTATCCGGCGGCGCGGTGATGAAGGCGGCGGAGAAGCTGCGCCAACGTATCCTGGAACAGGGCGCCCGGCTGCTCGGCGTCGATCAGGCCGAGATCAGGGCAGGCCAGGTAGTCGATGGCAATGGCAACCGCATCTCATACGAGGAAATCTGCACCCGCTCATTCTACACTGACGAACAGCGCCAACTCATGGCCACCGCCTCCCACCTCAGTTATGACTCACCGCCGCCCCTTAACGCCACCTTCGCCGATGTGACCGTCGATACGGAAACGGGGCTGGTAACGGTCAACAAAATCGTCTCCGTGACCGATGCGGGGCAGATCATCAATCCCCAGATGGCCGAGGGGCAGGCCGAGGGCGCTATCCCCCAGTCGCTGGGCATGGCCCTGAGCGAGTACATGCAGTTTGACGAAACCGGTGCGCCCCTGCACACCGATTTCAACAGCTATCACATTTACACCGCCATCGATATGCCGGAGATGGTAATCCGTTTCGTTCCCGGCCACGAGCCCAACGGCCCCTTCGGCGCCAAAGCGGTGGCGGAAATCCCCATCAACGCCCCGGCCCCGGCGGTGGCCAACGCCATCTATAACGCCTGCGGCGTGCGCGTCCGGGAACTGCCCATCACACCGGAGAAGATACTGGACGCCTTGGAGTCATCCTAGGTCCACCGACCGCTGAAAAGATCCCCATCCCCTCTGCTGATGGCTGAGCGCTGTTCCGTTAAGAACAATAACCATGTGTCCTGGTTTGTCTTTGTTGGGGCGACCTGTTGGGTCACCCGTACTCGGGAGCGTCTATTGGGTAAACAACGTAAGCGGCCAATGTCTGGTCGCTAGCTGTCAAACTGGCACTGCTGAAGTAAACCCCGTCACCCTTCGACGAGCTCAGGGCGACGGAAAAGTCCGACCCAATTACGGCCTCAGCGTCCCTTCGGCCCGCATTTATGCGCACCTCAGGGCAGGCTTTGTGGTTCACTCTTGTTGATGGCTGATTGCCGGCTGATGCTCCGTACGCCGGGCGGGCATAAGCGCCACCTATTATGAGCCGGCATATCCAGCCCACCGCTGATCATCAACACGTCAGACTAAATTGATAAGCTGACCAATATATTCCCACTTCCGCAAGAAATGAGTATTATCTCATTATACATCTTGCTTTTTGTTGTTACATATGCTATAATATGCCTGTCTCTGATCCTGACTATATTCGGATGAGCGAGTCCTTATTAATTGCCTCATAGATCTTATTGAGGCCACTGATGGTACGAAACAATGAAGGACGAATCGAAGGCTAAATCCCGCCTGATAGACGAACTCCAGGCACTACGTGAAAAAGTCGGTGAACTGGAGTCTTTACGCCAAGAAGAGCAACAAACCCGCAGGATGCTGAAAGAAGCCCAGCGTATCGGCCGTATGGGGTACTGGGAGCTGGATCTGCTTTCAAACAGGCTGTACTGGTCCGATGAGATCTACCGCATTTTCGGACTGGAACCCCAGGAATTCAAGGCTACTTATGAGGCCTTTCTCGAAAGGATCCACCCTGACGATCGCGAGTATGTCGATAAAGCCTACACCGATTCAGTCAAGAGCCGGATACCCTGCGACATAGTACACCGTCTGCTGTTGGAAGATGGGACTATTAAGCATGTCAATGAAAACTGTGTCACCGAGTACGATGAAGCCGGCAAACCGGTGCTCTCCATCGGGACGGTGCAGGATATAACCGAGCGCAAGCGGGCGGAGGAGGCGCTCCGGGAATCCCAGGGATATGTGCAAAATCTAGTTGAGAGCTCCCTGGACATGATCATCGCTGTCGACATGCGGCGAAGAATAAAGGAGTTCAACCGAGCGGCGGAGGAGACTTTTGGCTATCAACGCGAAGAGGTCCTGGGCAAGCATGTGAACCTGCTCTATGCGGACCCCAGAAAGGGGCTTGCGGCCCATAAGAAAACCGTTCTCAACGGCCAGCACGTTCAGGAAATCCTCAACCGAAGGAAGAATGGCGAGACCTTCCCGTGTCTGCTTTCTGCGTCAGTACTGCGCGATGCCGAAGGGGAAATCGTGGGGGTCATGGGGGTATCGCGCGACATCACCGAGCGCAAGCGGGCGGAAGAGGCGCTACTGGAGTCCGAAGAGAGGTTTCGCTCTATCGTTGAGAATTCCCACGATGGCATCCTGATTGTGGACGAAGCTTTCCATTTTGTCTACACAAACGACCAGCTGTGCCAAATACTGGGCTACTCACGGGAAGAAATTATCGGAAGTGATTTCCGGAAATTCCTTGATGAAGAGAGCAAAGAGTTGGTAACCGATCGCTATCTTCGCCGGCAACGCGGTGAAGAAGTCCCGGCCCGGTGTGAACTCAGTGTGGTACGTAAAGATGGTGAAAAAAGGCGCGCAAAAATCAGCTCTACGGTAATCAAAAATTCAGACGGACGGGTAAAAACAGTAGCGCAGGTCCTTGACATCACCGAGAGTAAGCGGACGGAAGAAGAACTGCTTTACCATGCTCAATTGCTGGAAAACGTTACCGACTCAATCATATCCGACGATATGGATGAGAATATCATTTATTGGAATCGGGCCGCGGAACAGCAGTATGGCTGGCTGGCAGAAGAGGTTATCGGAAGACATATCACAGAGATAGTACCCGTTAAAGTCAAAAACATGACACGAGAAGACGTTCGCAAAATAGCGCTGACTGATGGCAAATGGAGCGGCGAAGCAATACATTACACCCGTGATGGAGAGGAATTGATTGTTGACTGGGTTGTTTCCGCTGTACGAAACAAGGCCGGCGAGTTGATTGGCACCCTGGGAAACAGCCACGATATTACTCATATTAGACGGGCTGAGGAGGCACTGCAAGAATCAAAGAAGATGTTACAGTTGGTACTGGACACGATTCCTGTACGCGTTTTCTGGAAGGATTGTGAAAGTGTATATCTCGGTTGCAATCGGTTATTTGCACATGGCGCTGGGTTGGAGTCTCCTGACGAGATCATCGGAAAGAACGACCTCGACCTGGTCTGGCGCGAACAGGCTGAACTCTACCGGGCTGATGACCGACAGGTCATAAAAACGGGGGTGCCCAAAATCGATTACGAGGAATCACAGTCAGGGCTCGACGGAATCACGCTTTGGCTTCGGACTTCCAAAGTTCCCCTGGTGAATCTTGATGGCAGCATTATCGGGATGTTGGGGACCTATGAAGACATAACCGAGCGCAAGCAGGCGGAAGGACAGCTTCGGACGCTTTCTCAGACGGTTGAACAGAGTCCGATTTCAGTAATGGTGGCGGACCTGGAAGGTAATCTTGAATATGCAAATCCCAAATTTGAGGAACTTACCGGTTACAGCGTTGAAGAGGTCTTGGGAGAAAATCCGCGCTTCCTCCAATCCGGAAATACACCACCTGAGGTATACGAGGAACTGTGGAATACGATAACGGCCGGAGATACGTGGCACGGTCAGTTCCATAATAAGCGAAAGAATGGCGAACTATACCTGGAGAACGCCACTGTCGGCTCAATTAAGAACGAACGAGGGGAAATCATTCAATATCTCGCTGTTAAGGCAGATATTACCGAAAAGGTCAGGACTGAGGAGGCTTTACAGGACAGTGAACGGCGGTACCGTCAATTGATTGAGGAAGCTAGTGATACGGTATTCGGTGTTGATCCAAAAGGTTATTGCATCTACGCTAATGCTCCTGCCTCTGTATTGACGGGCTACTCAAATGAAGAACTTACAGGTATCTTGTTTACTGAATTGATACGTCCTGACTGGCAGGAAAGGGTTCAGTCATTTTATCTGCAACAACGTAATGAGGCCATACCTGAGTCGACGCTGGAGTTTCCCATTGTCACCAAAACCGGTGCGGAAAAATGGGTCGAGCAAAAGACCACAATCCTCAGTGAAGGCGCCACAGTCACCGGGCTGCAGGGTATTGTCAGAGAAATCACGGAGCGAAAAAAGGCCGAGGAGGCCCTTAAGGAAAGTAAAGAGCGATACCGCTCCGTGATTGATAGTGCCCCGGGCTTTATTTTTCTGCTTGATAGCGCTGGAAAAGTACTCGATCTGGATCTTTCCAAGGACGATTATTTCCATCCTGAACTGCTGGTAACCTCACAGATCTTTGACTATGTACTTGAAGAAGACAGAGACTTATTCGAAAGCGAAATCAAGACCTGCCTGACGAACCTGGAAAATCGCAGCTTTACGGTCCGTACCCAGGACCGTTCGACGATTTATCGAGTTTTGCTGGCGCCGGTATACAAAGCCGACGGTATTGCCGAGACCCTGGTGTGCAATTTCTATGATATTACCAGTCAGAAGTTGAATGAACGTAAAATCGAGGAGCAGGCAGCTTTGCTGGATATCACCCAGGATGCCATTGGCGTGGTGGATATGGACGGCAATATCATTTATTGGAATAAAAGTGCCGAAAGAGTCTACGGCTGGTCTCAGGATGAGATACTAAAAACCGGGTATCGGGGACTACTTGATACCAGCGGGCCCGAAGCAGCTGAGAAGGGTGAATTACCCGTATCTGATGTCCTGGAGAGCGGCGAATGGATCGGTGACCTGCGTCATGTAACCAAGGACGGACGATCGATAATCGTCGAGTCCCGCGTCAGTCTGGTGCGCGGTGAAAATGATAAGCCATCCGCGTTTCTCTTCAGCAATACGGATATTACTAAACGGCGGGAGATGGAAGCCCAGGTTCTCCGGGCACAACGTATGGAAAGTATTGGCCTCCTGGCCGGCGGAATTGCCCATGACCTGAACAACGTACTTGGCCCTATCCTGATGTCAGCTCAGATACTCAAAAAGAAAGTCTCGGACGAGAAGGGCATTCACATATTGGATATCCTCGCCAATAACGCCAGACGCGGTGCGGAAATAGTGAAACAGGTCCTTACTTTTGCGCGTGGTTCTGAAGAGGAGCACACCGTACTGCAACCAAAGTATCTCCTTAAGGAGATCATTAATATTACGCAGGAGACCTTCCCCAAGAGTATCACCATAGAATCAAATATTCCAAAAGATCTTTGGCCTATCAAAGGTGACCCAACGCAGCTACACCAGGTCCTTCTCAATCTGGCCGTTAACGCGCGAGACGCCATGCCATCCGGCGGTAACATGACGATTCAGGCAAAAAACCACGTTATCAAGGATGAAGAGGCCCGATTTACTGGGGTGCTCGAGCCCGGCGCGTATGTCTGCATTGAGATAGCCGACACCGGGTCCGGGATGTCGAAGAAAATAGTCGAACATATCTTCGATCCCTTCTTCACGACGAAAGCCAAGGGGCAGGGAACAGGTCTTGGATTAGTTACGGTGGATTCCATCGTGAGAACTCACCAGGGATTCATAGACGTTACCAGCACTCCCGGTGAGGGAAGCACCTTCAAGGTCTACCTGCCGTCTTCCGTCGGGGCTGAGATCGCTGAGGAAGAACCACTGGTGGAGGAGCTGCCTCTTGGTCATGGAGAGATGATCCTTTTAATCGACGATGAAGCTTCCATCAGGGAAATCACAAAGGAGGCGTTAGAGTCCTCGGGTTATGAAGTGATGACCGCGGTAGATGGCTCGGAAGGGATTGCCGTCTATGCCCATGAGAGGGATAGGATCGATCTGGTCCTGATTGATATGATGATGCCGATTATGGATGGCCCGGCCACAATCAGGACCTTGAAAAAGATAAATCCGGACCTGAAAATCATCGCTGCCAGCGGCGCGGCATCCCATCAGGAGGAGTTGGAAGCCATGGAACTGGGGGCCATGGACTTTCTGCGAAAACCCTTTACGGCCGATACTCTATTAGTCTCCCTGGACAAAATCCTGCATAAGTGACATGTCGTCACAGTATGAGATTGAAATGGCAGGGTGGGGAGAAGTAGCAGTGGCAGTGGCAGGAGCAGGAGCAGTTGCAGTAGCGGTGGCAGGGGCAGACGCCTAGCCCCTCCGCCGACTCACTGCTACTCCTTCCCTTAGTAAGGGCAGGAATCCGCCAGCTGGCGGGCAGGGTGAGTGGCTCGCTACGCTCCTTTCGCGCACCTGCCGAACTCTACTCTACCCTAACCTGCAGGCTGGTTGTGGACGGTATGCGCACTCACACCGCTGACGTGATTCTCTCTTCATCCAATATCGAATATCGAGTATCGAGTATCGAGTTTCCTCTTAATCGTGATTCCCGACGTTTCTGTTGGGGAGTGGCAGTCTGCTTGGCCGGGAGATCACCACGCGGAGTCTACGCTGAACGAAGCGAATGTGTCGGTGATGACAAAAGGGTACGGACACGGCCCCGACATTGAAGTCGGGATGCTTGGCACGTGCCGTGTCCCAACGATGGGGCCAGCTACCACATTCTTACTGCCACTGCTACTGCCACTGCTACTGCCACTGCTACTGCCGTGGGTGGCAGTGAACTGCCGTCCGTCCCGGCTAATTAGTACGGTTCATTAATTAGCACTGGTTTTTGTACTCAGATAACGGATGGCAGCATGCGCAAGATTCGGATCATAAAGCTTGGAAATGTTTTTACGAACATGATTGATCATGTAAGTCTTGCCATATTGAAAATCGCTGCCCTTGCTCAGGGAGCTTGAATGGATGATCCGGAATGCATCATCCGACAGCACGATAATCTGTGCCGGCAATGGAATGTCCTCGCCACCGACCTTCAGAGGTCCTGATCCGTCATAGCGCTCCAGCACATAACTGATAGTATTGGCAATCTTGGCGAAACCGGGCAACTTGGACAAGAGCTGCTGGCCCAGCAGCGGGAATCGGTAGTATTGCTGGAGCTCGGGCGGTGACAGCATACCTACCTTTTTTTCTGTTATCGCATCCGGCAGCAGTATCAAACCCAGGTTTTTTAATATTCCTCCGATATGGACCAATGTGATGTCGCTTGCTGAAAACTTCATCGCCCGCGCCAGTGTGACACCAAACTTGGAAACCCACTGCCCATTCTTGAAAAGCGTGTTATTGCGAATCTGGATCAACATGGCCAGTGTTGTCAAAATCGATTTGAAATTCTCCTTCTGCTTTGCGGATGACTCTTCAAGTTCAGCAAGGATCATATTCAATTCAGCTTCTCGTTCATCCAGCTGGGTTTGCAGAATTTCCATCTCCGAAGATGCATCCACATAGTGCTTGCGCTTCGAAATCCAATACTGCGCCTTCCCCAGTTCATTATGATACTCGATAGCTTCACTAATGCCTTCCATCAGGCTATCAGGTTCAATCGGTTTTACAAAATATTTATACACATTGCCACTGTTGATCGCCGACAGCAGGATTTCTTTCTCTATATGTCCGGTGGCCATCATTCGGATCGTACCAGGTGATATCTCCCTGGCCTCGTCCAACAATTCCAGGCCGTTTACTACAGGCATTTCATAATCGGTGATCAATACGGCTATATCGTCCTGCTTCAGCTTCTTTCTGGCTTCTTCAGGTGAACTGATTGTAATGACATCGTAAGATTCATCTTCCAGAAGCATGGAATAGTTCAAGAGAACATCTTCTTCATCATCGACGAATAAAACTTTGGCAGTTTCCATAAACGGACCTCACATGCAAGATGCTGTTATTAGCCTAATATTAATGCAAATATCTCCCAGTTACTAAAATGTATATTCTCAAATTAACCCTGGCGGTCATGATAAGTAGAAATGATACTAAGGGAGGCGGCCTGCCTGTCACCGCATCCTGGTTACTCCTTAGCGTCCCCCTTGCAGCTTGAGGCTTGGAGCTTCGTAGAAGTAGCAGTGGCAGTAGCAGGGCCGCCGCCATGGCCTCCTCGTTGGGACACGGCACATGCCAAGCAT
>DAOWIJ010000172.1 GCA_030640955.1 Fidelibacterota bacterium | reverse complement strand
GTTATTGCGGCGGTTCTTTTTACGCTTGCCGGTGCAAGTTTGTTTGCCCGGGGCTACCGGATAAAAAGCTGATATATTCGGCAGTGCTTTTAATCAGTCTATATATTCATGTAAATTTTGAATTATATTAACTTGCAGCTGGAGCCTGATTACAATAATCATAGTATCCTGGAGCCCTATCCATTGACTTCAGTGGAACTGACATATGCGAGAAGTGATATTCAAACTGCGGAATCTTGCCCGAAACCCGTTGATCAAGGTCTTCACGCTCATACTTGTGGCGGCTTTCATCGGTGGCTTGGGCGTGTTGGTGCTGGAATATCCGGTGCCGGACGGGCAGATCCACACTATTCCGGAAGCCCTCTGGTGGGCCATCGTTACCATGACCACCGTAGGTTACGGCGATTACACACCACATGGCCTGCCCAGCCGGGCGCTGGCAGTGTTGATTATATTTATAGGCATTTCGCTAACCTCCTTTCTGACCGGGACCATCGCATCGATAATCGTGGCCCGCAGAATGCGTGCAAATCAGGGATTACTTGACATTAAGGTAAAAGACCATATCATCATTTGCGGCTGGCATCATAAGATGGAAAGCCTGTTGAACGCCTTATTGGCCCTGGATGACGACAAAGCCTCACAGATTGTATTGATCAATGAGGAACATGAAGATCATATGCAGTCATTAAAGAATCAGTATGGCTACACGCGGATCAAGTATATCCGGGGGGAGTTCACCAAGGAGCCTATTCTGAAACAGGCCAATCTTGAGAAGGCCCGGGCGCTGATTATTCTGCCCACGGAACTGCCCGGCGGCGGTGTCAGTGATGAAAAAACCATCCTGGCAACCCTCACCATTAAGAACATTGTGCCGGATATAAAAGTGATCGCCTACGTAGGCGATCATTCAGCCATCAGTCCTCTGAAGCGCGCCAGCGCGGATCACGTTGTGCTCGCCGATAATTTTGGTTCTTTTATTATTGCTTCGCACATATTAAATCCGGGCATACCTCAGGCTGTGGATGAGCTGCTGGACACTCAATCAGCGCACCATTTTGCCCAGGTATCTTTGGGGCCGGAGTTTATCGGCCGCCCCTTCAGTGAGGTATTCAGCCATTTCCGCCAAAAGAAAGGATGGATAGCTATCGGCCTGTTCAAGGAAGAGGAACAGTCGGATTTTTCCAGTTTCCTATCTTCAGACACCTCTTCTCTGGATGCTTTCATTGAGCGCAAACTGCGCGAGGCGGGCAAAGGTCTGGAAGAAGGGCAGAGCATGGCTGTGGCAATTAATCCTCCTGACGATCGTATCATTCAGGCTGGTGAGGGAGCGTTGGTGATCCCGTGAGCGGCGTTGGCCCTGAGGAAACCGCAAATATTCGTCTCCTTGAAGGGCTTTCCAAAGAGGAGCGTGCTTCTTTTGGGATGCGGTTGAAAGAGAAACACTTTCCGGCCGGAAAGGTAATCTTCAGCGAGGGCGATAGGGGTGGAGTCATCTATTTCCTGTTGTCCGGGGAGGTCGAAATCAGCCAGGCGCTGACTCTCGCCATGTCAAAGAATTCCCAATATGACTCCCGGGATAAATCACTGATCTGCCTGAAGGGGGACGACGGCCCGGTTTTTGGTGAGGTCTCGGTGTTTGGCAAAGAGGATAAACGCACCGCCACGGTCACAGCTCTCACCGGCTGCAAGATGGGGTTATTGGAGGAAAAAGACTTCTTCAACCTGTTGGTCAGCGATCGTGAAATCGGCTACAAAGTGATGCTGAATCTTACACGCATAGTCTGCGAGCGACTGATAACCGCCAACCAGAACGTCCTAAAACTCACTACGGCACTAAGCCTAATACTGGAGAAGTAATCAATAGTGACTAAAGTGGAACTGGGCAAAGTGTACCAGCCCGGGCAGGTGGAGTCTACCTGGAACCGCAACTGGAATGAGCGGGGCCATTTCCACCCCGATCCCGATTCCGAGGCTGAGCCCTATACGATCGTTATTCCACCGCCCAATGTTACCGGTATCCTCCATATGGGCCACGTACTCAATAATACCATTCAGGATATTTTTATCCGCCGGGCCCGTATGCAGGGTAAAAACACCCTCTGGCTACCGGGGACCGACCACGCCAGTATCGCCACGGAGGCCAAGATTGTCAGGCAGCTTAAGGACGAGGGCACCCATAAGCGGGACCTGGGTCGGGACAAGTTCCTAGACCGGGCCTGGGACTGGTCCCGGAACTACGGCGGTACCATCATCGAGCAACTCAAACGGCTGGGGTGCTCCTGTGACTGGGAACGCCAGGCCTTCACCATGGATGATGCTTACTACAAGGCGGTGATGGAAACGTTTGTCAGGTTATACGATGACGGTTTCATATACCGGGGCGAGCGCCTGATAAACTGGGATCCCCTGGGAAAGACCGCCCTGTCCGATGAAGAGGTGATTCATCGTGAGACCGAGGGCAGTCTGTGGTACTTCCGTTATCCTCTGAGTGATGGGTCCGGCCACATTCAGGTTGCTACCACACGACCTGAGACCATGCTGGGCGATACGGGTGTCGCTGTGAGTCCTTCAGATAAAAGATATAAGAAGTTCATCGGTAAAACCGTGATTCTACCTCTGGTGGGGCGGAAGATACCGGTGTTTGCCGATGAATTCGTAGATCCCGAATTCGGCACCGGTGCAGTGAAGGTAACCCCGGCCCACGATCCCAACGACTACGACATGGGCCAGCGACACGGGCTGGAGGCGGTGAACATTTTTAATCCTGATGCCACGGTAAACGAGCATGTACCTGAGCAATTCAGGGGCATGGACCGTTTTGAGGCCCGCCAGGCAGTGGTGGCGGCCATGGAAGCTGAAGGACTGTTGGAGAAAGTGGAGGGCCACACCCACAATGTGGGCTACTCCGAGCGTACCGATGCCATGGTGGAGCCATACCTGTCGTTGCAGTGGTTTGTCAGGATGGAAGAACTGGCCCGACCGGCGCTGGAGGCTGTAGATAGTGGCGAAATCCGGTTTTATCCGGAGCGTTGGGTCAAGGTGTATGACCACTGGATGAACAATATCCGCGACTGGTGCATTTCCCGTCAACTCTGGTGGGGGCACCGCATTCCGGCCTGGTATGGCCCTGGCGGCAATGTTTTCGTTGCCGGAAATGAATCGGAGGCACGGGAAAAGGCCCGCAGGCACTACGGTAAGGATGTTGATCTGACCCAGGACGAGGACGTGCTCGACACATGGTTCAGTTCCTGGTTGTGGCCCTTCGCCACCCTGGGTTGGCCCGATAGTGATGCTGCCGATCTGAAGCATTATTATCCCACTCAGACATTGGTGACGGCGCCCGATATTATCTTTTTCTGGGTGGCACGCATGATTATGGCCGGGCTCCGCTTCATGGGGCGGTCGCCTTTTGATACGGTGTACTTCACGGGTATGGTGCGGGACAAACAGGGCCGCAAGATGAGCAAAAGCTTGGGCAACTCTCCCGATCCTCTGGACCTGATCGATCAGTATGGCGCCGACGCCCTGCGCATGGGCCTGATGCTCATTGCGCCTCAGGGGCAGGATATCCTGTTCTCGGAAGAGGACACTGAGCTGGGCCGCAATTACATGAACAAAATCTGGAACGCGGGCCGTTTTGTGCTCATGAATCTGGATGACGAATTGCCGCCCGCTCTGGCCGACCTGCCGGAGGAACATCTCGATGCTGCTGACAGATGGATCTTGAGCAAACTGACTCGCACCACCCAGGTAGTGGAAAAGGCTTATGAGCGCTACCGGATAAATGAGGTTGCCAGGTCGATTTATGATTTTGTATGGGCCGATTACTGCGACTGGTACCTGGAGCTGTGCAAGGCCCGCCTGCAAGGTGATGACCGGCAGCCACGGCAGGCGGCTCAAGCCGTGACATTCCATGTCATGCGCCGCATACTGGCGCTGATTCACCCCTTCGCGCCCTTTATCAGCGAGGAGCTCTGGCGGCAGTTCAAGCGGGAAAGCGAGACCGACCTTATCCTGGGGCCATATCCTCAAGTGGACGCGAACTGGTTATCACCCGATGATGAACGTGATGTGGAATTGCTCAAGGAAGTCATATCGGCTGTTCGTAGCACCCGTTCCGATCTGGGGGTAACACCAGGCCAGCCTGCGGATTTGCTGGTGCGTGGTCCCTTGGAGCTGACCTCAGCCTTGGACCGGGGCCGCAAGTACCTTGCCCGGATGGGCCGGGTAGGCACTCTCACGATGGGTGAGAGTTTGGGCAAGCCGGCCCATTCCGCTACAGCTGTGGTGCAGTCCCTGGAGCTGTTTATACCGCTCGAAGGACTTATCGATCTGGATGTTGAGCGGCAGCGCCTGGAAAAGCGAATTGATGAAGTGGAAGGTCGGCTGCGGGCCTCCGAATCAAAGCTGTCCAACGAGAACTTCATCAAGCGTGCGCCGGCCGATGTGGTGGCCCACGAAAAGGAGAAGCAGGCTGCCTACCTGGAGCGCCTGGAGAAATTGAAAGAGAATTACCAGGCCCTGCTCTAGCCCCACCGTATCAAGCATAAATTCTTTAGTATTCTTTTATTTATGGTGCGGAATATTTTCTGTTGCTATATTTATTATTGTAAATAGAGGCAATATACCATGGAACAGATGACTTTCGGTGATCTGCTGTCCTTCCGGCGGGAGCAGGAAGGGCTGACCCAGCAGGAACTGGCCCAGCGGTTGGGCATCCAGTATCAACAGGTGAGCGCCTACGAGCGGGGCCTGACCTTCCCCCGCAAGGGTCGGTTGATCCAGATGTGTGAGATACTCAACACCTCCTACACCGAGCTGGCCGAGGCCAAGTTCCGCTCACAGAATCCTGGCCTGCCCGTGGACGTCTTCCCCTACGAAATGAAGTTCAAACCCAGGCCAATCCCCATCATCGGGCTGGCCGCGGCCGGCCAGGGACTGTTCCCCAACCTGGAGGGCACAGCTGCTGCCGCTGACGATTACCTGGAGCGCCCCGCCGACCTGCGCGATGAGGCCGTCTATGGTGTGCGGGTCTACGGCGATTCCATGGCTCCCATTGTCAAGCCGGGATCGATTGTCATCGCGTCACTGGAGGCCAGCTGCCAGAACGGCGATCTGGCTGTGGTGGTCACCGAAGATGGTGAGGCCATGGTCAAGGTGGTGTACTTCAAGGGCGAGGAACTGCAGTTGGTGTCCACCAATCCCGCCTACCCGGAACGGCGTCTTGCGCGCAAGGAAGTACTGCATCTGCATCCAGTGATATATGTAAGAATTGGCCGCCTTTGAGCGGGCACTACACTTAATCCCCCTAAAACATCCTTGGTGGGACCTGGACCCCTCGCCGGTCGGGTTTCCATTTTCCTGACGGTAGACAGTATATTACGTGGTAATGTCTGATAAAAAGATATAAAGACCCTGTTGTCTTTATTAAAAATATTTAATAAGTTCGTTAAGGTTCCATTAAGATTACGGGACTTTTTGTTTTGATATGTATTAAATAGCGGGAGGATCAATTAATGATTCTAAGCATGGAAAGACACGCATCATATCCAATGCTATTTTCCATGATTGCATTATCCGTCATGTTCTTCAATTGTGAGGGACCAGAAGGCCCTGCAGGTACTGACGGAACAGATGGAACGGATGGAATAGCCGGTGTTGATGCCAACGAGACCTGTAAGGTCTGTCATAATGATGGCGGTATGCTTACTGGTATACAGGCCCAGTATGCCGTCTCAGGCCACGCCACTGGTGGTACTGCCAACTACGGTAATCAGGAAGGAGAGTGCTCTGAATGCCATACCAGCCAAGGCTTCGTCTATTATCAGGCTAATGGTGTTTCATCGCCAACTCATTTCGCCTCGGTAAGTCAACCTGATTGCCGCGCATGTCATATGATCCACACCGAATATGATTCAACTGACTGGGCTTTCAGAGTAACCGACCCAGTGGTGTCATTTAGGGACGCAACACAGACCTTTGCCGATTTTGGTACAGCGAATCTGTGTGTTGCTTGTCACCAGACACGTTCTTCCGCACTACCAGCTCTCGACGCCACTGCGGATGTAAGCGTTGACACAAAACGCTTCGGTCCCCACCACGCTCCACAGGGCAATTTCATGGATAACAGCGCTGGTCAGCAGTTTACTGGCGTAGCCTATACACCATCCGTCCACACTGTGGTTGCTGATGGCTGCGTGACTTGTCACATGGCTGATGGCGGACATTATCCATATGGCGGCCATACTTTTAGTATGACAGCGTCTTTCCATGGGCCACAATTCAATGACACGGCATGCGATGTAGTTGGGTGCCATGCAGGTGCGGATGTCAAAGCTTTAATCACGGCTACCAAGGCAGATATCGCTCCTCTACTTACTGAACTGAAGGCGGCCCTCGGTGATTACCTTGATACATCCGGGTATCTTGCGGAAAGAACTATAGTAGGTACTGATACTACCTATACCTCACCGACTGAAGACGACCCGATCGACTTTGATCCTGTGGTTTTAGGCACAGTCTATAATTATAGAATGATCGCCTTTGAGGACCCAGGTTATGCTGTTCATAATCCAAAGCTCGCAAGAGCTTTATTGCAGAACTCAATCGACGCACTTCCGTAAGTCTAGATTCGATTTCTTTATCAATAAAAAATCCCTCCGGTGATAAGCCGGAGGGGTTTTTCTCATTTAAGCATTCTGATCATCTAGAAACTGTATTTAAGACTCAGACTTAGGTGACTGAAGTCGCGCATCTGGTATAAGCGACTATCGCTGTCACCGCCAAGCTGTGTGAGCCCCAGTTCAAGATCGAATGCGTCTTCCAGTGTAACTGTAACGCCGCCACCAATCATCCAGCCGCCGTTATCCAGATCGTAAAGAGTATTGGCCCGGACTTCATAACGATGATCCGCGAATGAACGCGACGCCGAAACCATAATTGCGTTCCGGGCAATTGCGGCAAAAGGCATGCCCATGCGGGCGGATAGATTGTCCTTCTCGTTTTCTTTTTCTGAGATCACGCCGAGAGGCGTAATAAGATCGTCGCCATCGATACCGGTAATATAACTGCCCAGGTATTGCAGCACATAGCTGGACTCATCCTCCATGCGATCCAATTGCAGCACGTATTGCAGGTAGGGATTGCGGATCAACGACGAATTGCCCTCCCTGTCCTCAGTAAGAAAATAGGCCCCCTCGGCCCTGACCGCCCAGTCACCGATGAACGTGACTAAATCGCCGCCAAATACATTGGTATGGTGATATACCAAGCTATCCAGTATGAAGTACGGGCCCTCGGCTCCCAACAACATCGAGAGGCAGGGAGTGAACATTCGGTCATAGCCGCTGAAGTAGCTTATTGACAGATCGAACAGATTAAATGGCAAGCTCACGCGACCACCGAATTCGCTGTTGACCAGCTCGCGTTCAGGGCGAACTTCCTTGTCAATATCGATAGTGAACGGTGCGTCTTCGAAGATGGGGAAGTCCTGCTCGTTCAGGGGCAGGCGGCTGGGCTGAAAGACCGGCGTGAACACTGCCTCCAGCTGGTAGTTCCCCAGGTACAGGTTGGCCGAAGCCATGACCGTGCCTTTCTTGCGTTCAGTGCCGGGAATAAACAGGTAGTACATGTCATAAGGATTTACGTTATCGGTGGGATTGTTGCCATCGGCGGCGCCCCACGACACAATCTGCTTACCGAAGCGGAACTCACCCAGGTCCGTGAGCACTTCCGCGTAGGCCTCGCGCAAATCTAATGTAAGCGAGTCCCGGCCAACGCGGTACTCCATGGCGGTCGAGAAGTACATGGATACATTGTCACCGCGCCGCATGCCGTTGATGGTCACGAACCGGTGCGGCAGGTCCAGGAAACGCGGTTCCTCGGTAGTCATTCTGATCAGGGGATATGACTCGCCGTGAAACTCGATCTGGGCAAACAGGGTCCCCGCGGCACTCAGTCCTATGGCCAGGCTTAAGGCCAACCGCTTCATGGAAATCTTCGCCCCCCTCACTGCCACTGCCACTGCCACTGCCACTGCCACTGCTACTGCCACTGCTACTGCCCCTGCCCCTACCACTGCCACTGCTACTGCCACTGCTACTACTACTGCCCCTGCCCCTGCCACTATCTTCACGGCAGTCTCCGCAGGTTACGCTCGTGGAACAGTTTATCATCGACGCCGGTATCCAGTTCGACGTTCTCAAAAAGCAGTTCCGTTGTATGGTTCTTCAGCACGTCCTTGACATACATCCTGGTGATAACGTCGTATTTGTCCTGCTTCTTGGATTCAATGGTGCGGTACTTCTGCAGGTTACCGGCCCGGTTATACGATTCTTCCTTCAAAATCATGGCATCCGACTTGCGCACCCATGCCACGTGACGGCTATAGCTGGAGCGCAGCTCCGGTTTAGGTGTGCTCTCCAGTTTCCAGACGGCCACTCCGTCCAACTCGTCCTCACCAAGCAAGCTATAGGTGTATTCGTCAAGGGTTCGGCTGGTCATGTCTTCATAGGACAGATCGGAGCCCATGAAGCTTTCCCCCTTTTTACTGGATGAAATGCGCCGGATTTTGTTAAAACTGGGCAGCCACATGCGCATCTCGTCATCCTTGTCAGCGTGCTCTATTTTCAGGAAAGCCACGCCCCGGTCATCGGCGGGGGCCAGAAACCAAATGATCATGCGGTCCTCTCCTTTGCGCACGGAATGGACCTGTAATGTACGGGTCTGGCCTTTTTTGGATGTCAGGGTCATGGTCATATCGCTGACCATATCTTCTGGCTCGGGCCGCTCATCGATCAGGCGGGCGATGTCTTCACCGGTTTGGGCCAGCAGGGCTAACGGCAGCAACAGCGCGAGAAAAAATTGTGAGTTCATGAAACGTCCTTTCTAATGGTCATTTAAGCTGCCAGCTTCTTCCTGGACAGGTGAATTACAGTTGCCAGAATGGTCAGGGTGCCGATGGCCGCGGAGAACATGGAGATGATCACCAGCCCACCCATGTAATTCATAGGCACAAAGGATGAGGCCAGTAGGGCGGAAAATCCTACGGACACGGCGGCCACGTTAAGCAGGATGGGATAGCCCACGTCATCGATGGCCGCCTGACTGATTTCGTCAACCGCCATTCCTTGACTCTGGAAGTGGCGGTACTGCGCGACGAAGTGCACCGCGAAATCAACGCCCACACCGATTATTATGGATGTGAGCAGGGCCGTCACGTGGCTGAGCTCGATACCAACCCACCCCATCAGGCCGAAGCACAACACAATAGCCGAAGCCAGCGGAATAACCGCCAGTAGGCCCCACGCAAGGGACCTGAAGAAGATCCAGGAAATGATAACGACGAACACCAGCGAGAGGGTTAATGACCTTAAAGAGCTGCCGACTAGTAAAGCTGTGAAGTCCCTGAGAAACACGGGAAAGCCCGACAGCTCGGTTTCCATTTGCTCAGGTTTATCTTCACCCAACCGGTCTTCCAGGCGCCGGACCAATTCCACCATTTCAGCCGTGGAGATCGTCCTCATGTTGGCTGTGATCAGGGCTGTTTCGTAGTCGTAATCCACCAGAGACGAGAAATCATCCGGATCACCGGACATGCTGTACAGGGTAAGCAGGTTTGCCACCTTGGCCCTGGTTTCCGGGATCACCTCATATTCCACACTGTCATCCATTACAACCCTGTGCATCTTGGCAATGATGGTCGCCAGGGAGAGGGTGTTGCCGATGGCGCTTTCCTTCTCCAGCTGGTTCTGGATGTTTTCCATACCAGTCAGTATTCCCGGCGATTTGATGTCACCGCGCACTCTGAAGGCGAGACTGGACGAGCCATACATTTCCCTGTCGAGGAAGTCCATGCTGGCCCGCATTTCCGATCCAGGCTTGAAGAATTTGATGATATTGACCTCAACCTTTACCATGAATATGCCGGCAACGGAAACCAGAAGTATAAACAGGCCGCTGCCCAATACGATTCTTGGTCTGCGCAGAACAGATTTACCTATCTTGTGGATTGCCCGTTCAAATACACCGGCGCTGCGCAACGCCCGGCCGCTCAGTTTCCACTTGTACCGGGTCATGACGCTGGGCAGCAAGGTGACCGACAGGAACCAGGCCCAGGCGATGCCAAAGCTTACGGTCAGACCATATCCCATCATTGGGCCCAGTGGAGAAGTAAGCAGCGAAAGAAAACCGGCCATGGTGGTTATGGATGTAAGGAATACGGGCAGCATAAGCACATCCATGGTTGCCACTACGGAGGCCCTCACATCCTGGCGCGCGCGCATTTCCCTGAAAAAACGCGTGATGATATGCACCGCATCAGCCGTGGCGATAGTCAGCAGGATTATCGGCATATTGGAATTAAGAAGCGTGAAGTTGAACTTATCACTCTGGGTCAGGATGAATACCCAGCCGAAAAATCCCACCATGGTTATTGCCGAGAGCACGATTACAACGAGCGTCATAAGCAGAGCAGGGACACTCCGTAAATTAAGCAGTAATATGACGATGAGGAGTAGCAGACCCACGCGCATGAGGCCAACTATATCGCTTCGCACCGATTCGCCGATAATACCGCGGACGTAGGGCAGGCCGCCAATGTGATACTCGTAGCCGTCACCTATACCGGATTGCACCGTGTTGATGGCGTTTGCCATCTCCTCATCGGACGTACCCGGGATTGGCAGTACCATGAGGCTGGCATAGTCGCCATGCCGGGAGACCATCATGCGGCTGATGTTCTGGTTGTCATCCAGGTAACGCCTCATTTCGGCTATCTCGTCTGCCGAAAGATCCCGAGCAGCCATCAGGTCACCAACCTCCATGAAGCCGTCATCGTTGAAAATTTTGTTCATGGTAGCCAGGGAACGCACTTCATCAACCTGGGGCAGGTCCTCGAAGGCGATGCTCAAATCCCAGATCTGGGCCAGGACCTGCGGCGTGAAAATCGACTCGCCCGATTTGCCGACGCTGATGAAGATTGGTTCAGTGGAACCGAATTGATCCTCGATCTCATTCCAGAGTAGCCGGGAGGGGATATCCTCGGGCAGCATCTTCATAAGATCATCTTCAATGTGAATAAAGCGGACTCCTGAGGCGATAATCAGACTCAGCAAAACAGCCAGGGTGATGGATTGATGAGGACGCTCTACAGTCCAGGTGATGAATTTCTGTTTCATGTGTTATTTTCCTTCTCCGGTCTCAGGAGGTGAGTTTCCAGAAGCGAGACACATATCTATACCTCCCAAGACATATTTAATTACGTGTGCTTTCAAATCATGGCCGCTGATATCCAGATCGAGCTTATCGAACATCGCCTCGTAGAGCGGTGACATGAGAAAGGTGGATACAATGCCGGTCATGATGCTCATTATGATTAGTCCTACCTGTTCAGGGTTGACCGGTCGCCCGGCGTATTCATCCAGCTTCTTCCCCCATAAGGCGGCCATTTCAGGCCCTTTGGCCCTGAACAGATATTTAGCCCGTGGCGCCCCGGCGGCAATTTCCCGGGCCATGAATGCCCGCAGGTGGCCTCCCCGGGCGGCAAACAGATCGGCATAAATCTGGTAGACATTGGCAATGGCCTCCTCCAGATCGGCGGCTGGTTCTATAGCTGCGGTCAGTTTGCGGAAAACAGGCGTCAGAATGGCATTTAAGATGTGTTCGAAGAGGGTCTTTTTATCGTCAAAATGGTAGTAGAGCATATACTTATTGACGCCGGCCGAGGAGGCGATTTCCCGCATGTTGGCGCCATCGAAGCCCTTGGCGGCAAAGGCCGCTTCAGCGGATTCCAGGATGCGCTGGCGACTTTTCTCGGTCTTTGCGGGAGTGCTGTCTTTTGGTCTGGGTGTCATGGCGCCTTCTGGCTTGACATTAATTTACTGACCGGTTGGTCAATTAGTCAAGACCTTATCAACGGATTCGCCAATAGCTACTTAATTTGCGGGCCGGCCCCTAATATATCTCTTGTCAAACCGTGCGCTCTCTTCGTACAATGGGCGGCAGTTGAGCGATCGGATTCAGGTTAAAATATGGGGATTGTCATACGCATTAATCGTATCGGCCGGCTGGGGAAAGCGATGGCACATTATACTAAGCGATTTACTGTAATACTCCTGGTGATGCTCTACGGCTGTGCCATGGAGTTTGCCAACGTTATGGTGGCTGTTGTGGAGGATTTGCCCCCTGACGACCTTATCAAATTGCAGTTTTACTCGGGCTCCGAACCAATTGTTTTCAGGGCCGATTCCAGCCGGATTGGCCTGGAAGACCTGGGCGATGAAATGCCACCCGGTAAGGTGGTGACCGAAAACCAGATTACAATTGGTCCCTACACTCCCGGCCAACCTGTTAGATTCGATCGCACAACCAATGAGCTCTCCATCAGCTTTGACCCCGACTGGCCTGCACTAGTATATTACGATCATGGCCGCGGCCTGGCCCTGAGTACCAGCCGCCTCGAGATTGATGGTGTCGTTTACTGGCGGGTGATGAAGTTTAAAGGGCGGGGCATGACTACCGCCGATGTTGCCGCGCCACTTTTCCTGCTGGGGCAGAAAAAGACCCTGGGCGCCATTAAAGTGAAGGAAAAGAAAGCCAAGGGCGTCGATCTGGTCTTTTAGGGCACGCTTTCGCCGGGGCGGTTTTTCCGCTCACTTATCATCTGCAAAGTAGGCTAGCGCCTTGCCGGCTTCAGAGTTCATACGCAGCTGAAGCGGTCGTCCTCCACTCAGCAGGGCCACATCGATGATCTTCAGGTATGGATCGAACTCCTCGCTACCGGGCACGATGGCGGCCAGCAAGTTTCCGGGCGCATCGAAAAAATCTGTATTAAATATATTTCCCGCGTCATCTGGGAACAGGGGTAGATAGTGAATGCCTCTTTCCACCAGGTCCAGAAAAAAATGCGTGCCGAAAGAGACTTCCGGCGTATAATCTCCATCCTTGAAGGCAACCTCGACAAGTGCCTTGGCATTATTGATTTCGCTATACTGTACCGGTATGCCGAGATTGATATTATTGCTGCCCCAGCGTCCCGGTCCCATGAGTATATAGTCTTTATCTGCCAGGCGGGCATTGACCTTGCCAACCATGCGGGCCAGTTGATGGCGGGAGTGTTCGTCGGGCATTGTTTTATAGGCCCGCGGATCGCAGTATATAATGTACTCGATGTCATCGAGGCGGCCATCCTGGACATCATGAGACACGCTGAAAACCAGGTCGCTGACAGGAATGTTCTCCGGTATATCTACCTTTTCGCAAAGTATCCGCTGTGCCGAAGGCCTGGTCTGCAAAAGATAGAAATTGGTGGCATCGTGGGAGAACTCGATATCGATCGGGCACTGATAGCGATCCTCAATTACGCTTAGAATCTCGCGCATCATTACCGGGAAGGTAGTGTCTTTCAGGAGCTTGTCAAAAGTGATTACGCCGTGGCTATACTTCTTCGGGGGGACACTGGTATAAGCGATTTGCAGATAGCCATCCTCTTCAAGCGAGAAAATATTCTCATAGCCCGGCAACGGTTCCGCTCCTAACAGATCCGTAACAGCAATAGATTCAAAGCCGTTGGTCTGCAGGTTGATAACATCAACCCTGTTTTGGCCATATTTCTTGATGGCGTCAACGGATATCTCCGGGCGCAAGGTGGGCGCAGACAAACCCACCAGCCGGGCATAATCGTCGCCCACACGGTCCACGGCCCGGGTACCC
>DAOWIJ010000229.1 GCA_030640955.1 Fidelibacterota bacterium | reverse complement strand
GTCCCCCTCTCTCGCCAGCATCCAAAATCACATCTGGAAAGAGGGGGAATTTCGTGGCCCTATGCGTGTTCGGTGGCAGCATATTTGGATCATGCCCGGGGGGGAATTCCAGAAGCACCACCAGATCAGCCGTCATCCTGAGCTCGTCGAAGGATGCGAAAATCACCGCCCACAGAGCATTGGTAGCCGCCGGACACGTCCCTCTTTCTAGATGTCATCTTGGAACCATGTGAGAGAGGGACACCTGGCGTAAGCCGGTAGGGTGAGTGGCTTAGCGGAGGGTCCTACTGAGCGTACTCCGGCAGCTGGCGGACGGGGTGAGTGCCTCGCAACTCTCCTTTCGCGCATCTGACGAACGACACCGGCTGCTGATTGCTGAGGGCTTTTCTTACTCCTTCCCTAATAAGGGAAGGAACCCGCGCCAGCGGGAAGGATGGGTTCTCTCCTGAACCGGACGTCACACTTTGCGTCTCTGTGGTTAAATCTCCCCCCGCACACTTCGCCCCGCCGCTGGCGGGAGACGCATGCGGCCGTTTCGCCCTAACCCAACCTGCAGGCCGGATGCGGGCGCCCGGTCTTGGTAAGCACTATCTGCCAGAGCTGCTGCACCCGTGTATTGAAGCCGCTGGCGGTATGCACACTCACCCCCCGACTTCGTCGTCCCCCTCTCTCGCCAGCATCCAAAATAACATCTGGAAAGAGGGGGAATTTTGTGGCTCTATGCGGGTTCGGTGGTAGTATATTTGTATCATGCCCAGGGGAGAATTCAAGAAGCACCACCAAATCAAGTCAATTCGTGAGAATGCGCGCGAGCTGCGAAAAACGCCAACACCCAGTGAAAAAATGCTGTGGCAGGCGCTTCGGAATCGCCAGCTAAATGGCCTGAAATTTCTGCGCCAACATAGAGTAGGGTCGAATATCCTTGATTTCTATTGCCATCAGTTGCGTCTTGCGATTGAAATAGATGGTGGCTATCACCAGAGCAAAGATATCCGGGAACAAGACCGTTTCCGGCAAGAACTGATTGAGGGCTACGGAATTAGATTTTTCCGCTGCACTTCTGATGAGGTGGAGCAAAACCTCCCCGATGTGCTGGCGAAAATCACCGTAGCCACAAAGCATTGGTAGCCGCCTTTTTGCCCCTCTTTCCGGATGGCATTTGGATTTAGGCGAGAGAGGGGCAGTCCCGATACTTCGGGACGGGGTGAGTGGCTCGCTACGCCCGCCGTTTCGCCCTAACCCAACCTGCAGGCCGGTTGCGGGCGCCCGGTCTTGGTAAGCACTATCTGCCAGAGCTGCTGCACCCGTGTATTGAAGCCGCTGGCGGCGCTTTGCAGGTACAGGTCCCACATGCGCTTGAAGCGTTCGTCGTAGTTGGCCTTCAGGCTATCCCAGGCGGCCGTGAAATTGGCGTGCCAGGCCTTGACCGTACGGGCGTAATCGGGGGCGAAATTGTGCCAGTCCTCCATGACGAACAGGCCCTCGATGGCCTTGCCGATCTGGGCGACCGAGGGCAGCATGCTGTTGGGGAAGATGTACTTCTGGACCCAGCGGTCGGTGGAGGTGACACTGATGTTGTGGCCGATGGTATGCAGCAGGGAGATGCCGTCGTCTTTCAGGCAGCGGGCCACCACCTCCATGTATTCGCGGTAGTTCTTGTAGCCCACGTGCTCGAAAAAGCCTACCGATACCACGCGGTCAAATTCGCCCGTAACCTTGCGGTAATCTTCCAGCCGGATTTCCACCGGCAGGCCGCGGCACATTTCCTGACCCAGTTCCACCTGATTGCGCGAGACGGTGACACCCACCACCTGGGCGTCGTATTTTTCAGCGGCGTACCTGGCCAGGGCGCCCCAGCCGCAACCGATGTCCAGCAGGGTCATGCCCGGCTCAAGCTCCAGTTTGCGGCAGATCAGGTCCAGCTTGGCCTCCTGGGCGGCGTCCAGGTCGTCGGTATCGCGCCAGTAGGCGCAGGAGTAGACCATGCGCTTGTCCAGCATGGCGCGGTACAGGTCGTTGCCGATATCGTAATGCCGCTGCCCCACCTGAAAGGCCCGGGAGACCTTCTGCAGGTTGCACAGCCGGGTCCGCAGAATATATAGCCGCGTGCGCCAATCGCCCGGCAGCTGATTCTCAATGTCGGCGGCATAGATCCTGTCAACCAGCTCGGTTATCGACTCACAGTCCCACCAGCCGTCCATATAGGACTCACCGAACCCCAGGGCGCTGTCCCGGATGAGCCGGCTGTAAAAACGATTGTCATGCACCTGGATATCCTGTGGCCGGGAACCGTTGATTTGAATATCGGCGGATTCGAACAATCCGCGTACGATAGATTCGGATTTACTTGCTTTCATGGCTGCCTCCGATAATCACTATAATACAATCACCGATCAACATTATAACATAACTGTTTTATTCCGTTATGCAACAAATATTTGTGTTTTTTCTACCTCACCGGACCATTTGGAGAAAAAAATTCTACCGCTCAATTGGGACATGCGGGTAATATTCTTGCAAAATTGATTTTTCTGCCCTATCTTTTATCCATCGGCATGGACTCCATGCCCCGGATAGGTCGCCTAACGCTTTCAAGGCAGGATATATGTACAGCAATGGGTATCCGACCGGTTCTTCTCCCTCGGAAGGGAATTATACCAGCCCGACATGCCGGGTTTTCCCTTATAATCCACCTCTACGTCTTCACACCCGGAGCAGCCAATGAAGTACTGGCGCGTACCGCTGGATATTGATACGGTGCAGATTCCACACGGCGTGGTTCACATCGACATTGACCTCTGCAAGGGCTGCGCTTTCTGTGAGGAATATTGCCCCCGTGACGTTCTTGCCATGTCTGATGCTTTCAACCGTAAGGGCTACCATTACCCGGAAGTGGTGAAATCCGGTGAATGCGTCAACTGCGGTCTGTGTGAGGCTATTTGCCCCGAATTCGCTATCTTTTGTACCGAGGGTGAGCCTGGTCCGGCAGCCGCCTGGGCCGTGCAACCCGGTGAGGAGGCGCCATGAAAGCTGATCCCCTGGGCGTGGCCACCGGCAGCCATTACATGGATGGCGACCATGCCTGCGCGGAAGGCGCCATCGCCGCCGGTTGCCGCTATCTGGCCGGCTATCCCATCACACCATCCACCGAAGTAGCCGAGCGTATAGCGGTCCGTTTCCCTAAAGTGGGCGGCATGTTTATACAGATGGAGGACGAACTGGCTTCCATGGCCGCCGTGGTGGGCGCCACCTGGACCGGCGTTAAAGCGATGACGGTCACGTCCGGACCGGGCTTTTCACTGATGATGGAAAATATTGGCCTGGCCGCCATGATGGAAACCCCCTGCGTGGTAGTAAATGTGCAGCGGGGCGGACCTTCCACCGGATTGCCGACCCTCGCCGCTCAGGCTGACATGATGCAGGCACGTTGGGGATCTCACGGGGATTACGAGATCATTGCCCTTTCACCAAACTCACCCCAGGAGTGCTTCGACCTGACAATCACGGCCTTCAACCTGGCTGAGCAGTGGCGCGTGCCGGTTATGTTCATGATGGATGAGTGCGTCGGGCATATGTCGGAGAAGGTGGATATACCGGCTGCCGATGAAATCACGCTGACAGCCCGCAAATTCTATAAGGGGAAGAAGGCCAATTACAAGCCGTATAAATTCAACGGACAGGCCAAACTGGCGCCCATGGTAAAGGCCGGTGATGGCTATCGAATCCATGTTACCGGCTTGACTCATGACGAGCGCGGTTATCCCTTGATCGATGCTGAAACTCAGGCCAGGAACGTTTATCACCTGGTGAATAAGATCCGTAATAACGCCGAGAAAATCTGCCTGTTCGAAGAAGACCAGGTGGCTGATGCGGAGGTTGTGGTTATTTCCTATGGCATTTCATCACGAGTGGCGCTTAAGGCCGTTGAGCAGGCGCGGGAGGACGGCCTCAAAGTGGGCATGCTCAGGTTGATTGTAGTCTGGCCTTTCCCGGAACAGCGTATTAAGCAGCTTGCAAAACAGGTAAAAAGTTTTGTGGTTCCGGAGATCAACCTGGGCCAGATATCACTGGAGGTTGAGCGTAACGCCGCAGGCCAGGCGCAGACCATCCTCGTACCCCACCCCGGCGGCTGGGTCCACGATCCTGACGACATTCTCAAGGCCATCAAGGAAGGAGCCGCATGAACGTGACGGAACAGCCCTTCTCACAGTCATTGGAGATTCCCTCCACTGAGGAATCCCTTAAGCACCCCATGGAAGATTACCTGCGTATTGAGCGCTTCCCCCACATCTGGTGCGCCACTTGTGGTCTGGGAACCGTACTGACCGCCTTCATCACCGGTTTACAGAAATCGGAACTGGACCCGGATAAAGTATCAGTGGTGTCAGGTATCGGTTGCACGGGCCGGTCGGCGGGTTACCTGCGTCTGGATTCGTTCCACTCGACCCACGGCCGGGCAGTGCCCTTTGCCACCGGACTGGCCCTGGGTAACCCGGAACTGAAGGTGGCGGTTATCAGCGGCGATGGTGATCTCATCGCCATTGGCGGTAACCACTTCATACACACGGCCCGGCGTAACATCGACATGACCGTCATCTGCGTGAATAATTTCAATTATGCCATGACTGGCGGGCAGGCCGGACCGACTACCCCCCTCACCGCCAATGCGTCCACAGCGCCTTACGGGTGCTACGAATACCCGTTCAATCTGCCTTACCTGGCGGAGTCCTCCGGGGCGGTATACGTCGCCCGCTGGACAGCCCTGCATATCCGCCGGCTGGCAAATGCCATCTGTGAAGCTCTGCTGAAGCCCGGTTTTTCATTCATCGAAGTTATCTGCCCCTGTTCGACCCTATATGCCCGGCGGAATCGTCTTGGTTCCGGACTTGATCTGATGAAGCATTATCACGACCAGGCTATTATCAGGCACGGGGCCGATACCAGCGAGTTGCAAATCGATTTTCAGAAAGAGATCATCGTAGGCAAGTTTGTGGACATTGAGAAACCGACCTTTGCCAGGAAAAGGGACGATTATCTTAGCGAGCGGCTGGGAAAGGACTACGTCCCATATAAGGGGCCCTAGAAGATGGACATCAAGTTTTCCGGTTTTGGCGGGCAGGGGATCATCAAATCGGGGATGATTATCGGCAAAGCCGCTTCCCTTTATGATAATCTGCATGCCACCCTTACCCAGAGTTTCGGTCCGGAGGCCCGCGGCAGCGCCTGTTCAGCCGCTTTGGTAGTGGATGAATCGCCCGTGCTTTATCCCTATATCGTGACCCCTCATATCCTGGTTTCCATGTCTCAGGAGGCGTACGAGAAATTCAGTGACGAGCTGGCTCCCGGCGGTACACTGCTTATCGATGCGGACCTGGTTCAGATGGAGGCCCCCAGGAATGATGTAAGCATCTTCTCAACCCCGGCCACCAGAATCGCGGAGGAAATGGGCAATCGCCTCTTTTCCAATGTGGTCATGATGGGCTTTTTCACGGCGATTACCAAGGTTGTACGCCCTGAATCGGTGAAAAAAGCGCTGTCTGGCTTGATACCGGAGCGCTTCATGGAGAAGAATATTGAAGCCTTTGACCGGGGTTATGATTACGGTTTGGAGGTGTTGGAACAAGCCGATGATGGAATTGCGGCAGAAACGGATGCGCGAGAGAAATGAATTCGCGGGATCCGACTATCCACCAGTTGATTAGCGATACGCAGGCCACCCTGCGGCTGGATGACACCCCGACCGCAACCTTCCGGGTTGGCCCGGTGGAGGCTTCACCTTGTACCTGGGCCTGTCCGGCCGGGGTGAACGTGAAAACATACGTCTCCCTGATTGCTGCTGGACGGTTTTCGGAAGCGTTGGAGGTGGTCCGGCGTAATAATCCCTTACCGGCCATCTGCGGGCGTATCTGCACCCATCCATGCGAAGAGGCCTGCAACCGGACGCAGATCGATGACCCCGTGGCAATATGTGCCCTCAAGCGCTTCCTTACCGATTATGAAATGGCCCACCCACCAGACCGGCCTCAACCGGCGCCACGCACCAAAAAGGAATCAGTAGCCGTAGTTGGTTCCGGCCCCGGCGGATTGACCGCCGCCCACGACCTTATCCGCATGGGGTACGGCGTTACTATCTTTGAGGCGCTGCCAATGGCCGGCGGCATGCTGGCGGCCGGTGTGCCCAACTTCCGTCTCTCGCGGGATGTCCTGGAGCTGGAGATCGATATGATCCGTGCTCTGGGGGTTGAGATTCAGACCGGTGTCCGCATCACCGGTGACCGGGCGACGGTGGGCCTATTTGAGGAAGGTTACCAGGCGATTTTCTTCGCGGTCGGTGCCCATAAGGCCCGGAAATTAGGGTATCCGGGAGAAGATGCCGCCGGTATAGTGGACTGCATAGCATTCTTGCGAGACGTAAATCTTGGGAACCCCCAAAAGCCCGGCGATAAGACGGTTGTCATCGGTGGCGGTCACTCGGCCCTGGATTCAGCACAGACAGCCCTGCGCCTGGGCGCAAAAGAGGTCACGATCATTTACCGCCGCTCACGGAAGGAAATGCCTGCCACTCCCAGTGACGTCAGGGGAGCGGAGAGTGAGGGCATACAGATTCACTTTCTGGTGGCTCCCAAACAGTTACGGGTTAAGGATGGCCGCATAACCGGGGTCGAGTGCATTCGGACTAAACTCGGCGCCACTGATGAAAGCGGCCGACGGCGGCCTCATCCGGTCGAAGGATCCGAGTTTATTGTCAAGGCCGATACAATCATAACCGCCATCGGCGAGGAACCCGATCTGTCTTTCCTGCCGGCGAACCACGGTCTGGATATTTCCCAGCGCTGGAATACCTTTATCGTTGACGAAGCCATCCTGGCCACCAGCCGCCCGGGCATCTTTGCCGGTGGCGATGTGGTTACCGGGCCGAAGTCGGTTGTGGATGCCATTGCCGCCGGGCATGTGGCCGCCCGCTCGATTGACCGCTATCTGCACCGCAAGCCTCTTGCCCGGGAACTGCTTTGGAAGCCGCCAACCGAAGTAGAAATAAAGGTGGATTTGGAATCGCGCCCCAGAATACCGCGGGTACCCATGCCGGTTACGGCAGTGGCTGAAAGAATTAACAATTTCAAGGAAGTCGACCTCGGTTTCAGTGCTGAAGAGGCGATGGCAGAGGCTCACCGGTGTATGCGATGTGGCCCGTGCCGTGAATGCACTGTGTGCGTCCCTGAATGTGACAAGCAGATTGCCTTGCTGTCCGCTGCCAATGGCGAGGGCGCTTTACTGCTGCGGTTTTTGCCGGGTCTGGAAGCTGGACGCCTGCCTCTGGTGCCCCACAGCGTCAGTGTAACAGGCAGGTCCGGTGTGGAGATCTCAGCGCAAGTTCATCCCCTGGTGAGTCACGTGAACGAACGTCGCTGCCGGGGTTGCGGGGATTGCGTCAGCGTATGTGAATATGATGCGGTCAGGCTGGAAGAACGCGATGGAGGAATCTCGGTGGCCCACGTGGATGTGGATCGCTGCAAGGGCTGTGGCACCTGCGCCGCGTATTGTCCTTCAGGAGCAATGGAACCGGGCTATTTCACCGAGGAGTGGCTAACCGGATTGCTGGCTGGCATGTCCCCCGAGCGCACCAATCTGGTGGTAATCACCTGTAGTTGGGGCGGTGCCCGGTTATACGACTTTATCGGCCGGAAACAGCATAAAAACATGGACATTACCTACCTGCAGACGTTGTGCGCCGGTCGGGTGGAGCCGGCCCTTGTGCTGCGATCATTCGAGATGGGGGCCGCAGGCGTCCTCATAAACAGTTGCGGCGTTTCCGACTGTCATTACCGGTTTGGGGCCGCCCAGCTGACCCGGAACTATGCTAAGATCGAGCAACTGGTAACGATGGTGGGTATTCATCCGGCCCGCTTACGTTATGAGCAGATACCGTCGGTAGACGCTGCCAGGTTTGATCGTATCTTGCAGACATTTGCCAGGCAGATCAGGAAATTGGGGACCGGACAACGGGCCCCTTTAGAAACTGTGAGCGGCTAGCATGACACTCCCGGCAACTATCCACGCAGAGTTACAGGAAGCGGTGGCAAGTTCCAATGCCCTGGCCTGCCTGTCGTGCGGCAAATGCACCAGCGTTTGTCCCCTGGCCACAACTGGACGTCAGTATTCTCCACGCATTAATGTTACCCGGACTATACGCCAGGATTATGATACCTTGCTTAGTGATGCGGACCTGTGGAGCTGCCTCACTTGCCAGAAGTGCGACGCTTACTGCCCAGCCGGAGTCAGCTACCTGAATCTGATGGCGGTTCTGAGAAGTAAGGCGCGACAGAATGGTTTTACCGGTGAATGCTCCCATGCCGGGGCCCTGCAATCCCTGGCGCGTCTGATGGTGAATCCCGACTTGAAACAGAATCGGTTGGACTGGTTGCCTGAGCAGCTCAAGACCAGCAGCAAGGGAGACATCCTCTATTACGTGGGCTGCACACCCTATTTTGATGCCCTGTTCACCAATCTGAATCTACACACTACACAGGCGGCGGTGAGCAGCATCGCGCTTCTCAACGAGCTGGGTATCGTCCCGGCCCTGATGGCCGATGAACGCTGCTGCGGACATGATCTGTATTGGAATGGGGATGTGGATAATTTCAGGAGGCTGGCAGAGGCTAATTGCGCCGCGATTGAAAACACCGGCGCCAAACTGGTGCTGTTTTCCTGCGCCGAATGCCTGAGCGCCTTCAAGAATCTATATAAGGAGCACGGTCTTGGTGTCTCTGCGGACCTTCAACACATCAGCGAATACCTGGCCGGCAAGGTTGACAGCGGTGATTTGATTCTCACCGGTGATGATGTTATGGCAACCTATCATGACCCCTGCCGCCTGGGTCGTCACCTGGGCATCTACGAGGCGCCGCGTAAACTGCTGAAGCCGAACGGCAACAATCAACTGCCTGAGATGAGCCAGAATAAGGGCCG
Source organism: Fidelibacterota bacterium (assembly GCA_030640955.1). GTDB lineage: Bacteria > Fidelibacterota > Marinisomatia > SCGC-AAA003-L08 > TS1B11 > DAOWIJ01. The sequence goes on along the minus strand of DAOWIJ010000229.1, from coordinate 551 downwards.
GGCGTTGTGCTGCGGGGTCAGCGCCTGGATGAACTGCGACACTGTTTCAAAGAGTATCCAGATCGAACGGTTGAAACAAGCCCGGGCCACCGGCGCCGAGGTTTTGGCAATAGCGTGTCCCAAGTGTCAGATTCATCTCCTCTGTGCTCAACACGACCAGGGGATCGGCGCGCAGAATGCCATTGAGATTCGCGATATTGCCACCATTGTACTGGGACGAATAGCCGGCAATTCGGTTGTGGTTGAACAGATAGAATCCATGGCGGTATAACTAATCGGGAGCGATTTATGACGGAGAATACAACAGCAGATAACGAACTGCGAATCGGTGTATTCATCTGCGAGTGCGGCACCAACATCGCCGGCTCCGTGGACTGCGACGCCTTGACGGAATACGCGTCCCAACTGCCGGACGTGGTCTGTGCGGTCAAGAACAGGTACACCTGTTCCGAGCCTGGTCAGGAGCAAGTAAAGAAGCATATCCGTGAGGAGAAGTTGAACCGTGTTGTGGTGGCTTCCTGCACCCCGCGTATGCACGAGCCGACGTTCCG
>DAOWIJ010000207.1 GCA_030640955.1 Fidelibacterota bacterium | reverse complement strand
CCCGACAGTATGGATGCCAGGCTGCCCAGGAAAATAGCTTCGCGGCTGGCATCGGCCAGGCCCGCTTCCAGTGGCAGAGTGTGGGCCAGGGGAATCACCAGCGGCACCAGGATGGCCATGGTGCCCCAGGAAGTGCCCGTGGAGAAACTGGTCAGGGCGGCGATGATAAAGGTGATGGCCGGCAGCAACCGGGGATTCAGGATATCTTCCGTCACGTAGAAGATATAGTCAGCCGTGTGCAGGTCACCGGTGATGTGCTGCAGGGAGCGCGCCAGGGTCAGAATGATAATGCCTACGATCATGGCCTTGAAGCCCACCAGGAAGGCGTCCACCGTGGCGTGTACGGACAGGATTCTTCTCCCGACGGCAATTGTGCCGGCTACTACCGTTCCACCGAACGCTGCCCAGATCAGCACCTTGAAGGAATCGGCGGCGCCAATGACCTCGCGGAAACGGTGGCCGTCGGTTCCCAGGCTGTTCAGGCCATCAAGGTACAGTCCGCTAATCAGAATTGTGATCATGGAAACGATGGGCAGCAGGGCCGCGCTCCAATGGCTGGTTACGCCCTCCGGAGGCATCAGGTTAGCCAGTTCCTTGTCAAGCAGCGGCGTGGCCCCATCCCGCAGTACCTTACCTTCGTTGCGGGCGCGCTGTTCAGCGGCGTACATGGGTCCGTAATCACGGCCGGACCAGGCCAGCAGCGGTACCATTACCAGGGCCATTATCGAGTAGAAGCTGTAAGGGATAGTACCAATAAAGGTGACGTAGGCGTTGCCCTCGATACCCAGGGACTTGAAACTGCTGTTGATCAGCCCCAGCTCGAAGCCGATCCAGGTGGAGGCCAGGGCGATGCTGGCGATGGGCGCCGAGGTGGAATCCACCAGGTAGGAGAGCTTCTCGCGGCTGATCTTGAGCTTGTCGGTGAAGGGGCGCATGGTGTTGCCCACCAGCAGGGAGTTGGAATAGTCGTCGAAAAAGATGAGCAGCCCCATGAGCCAGGTAGCCAGCTGGCCCTTGCGACGGTCGCTGGCGTATTTGGCCAGGGCCACCACGATGCCGTGGGTCCCGCCGCTGCGGGAGATGATGCCCACCATACCGCCCAGGGTCATGGTGAACAGCACGATCTTCATGTGGTCGGGATCGGTAACGGCACGGATCAGGTAGCTGTCGATAGTACGCAGGAACCCGAAAAAGGGGTTGTAGCCGCCCATACTGAAAATGGCCCCCAGCCAGATGCCGCAAAACAGGGACAGCACCACCTGCTTGGTGATCAGGGCAAGGGCGATAGCCATCAGCGGCGGCAGTATGGCAATTAATCCCGGCAGGGCGAGGTAGTCGGCCGTACCTGCCTGTCCAGTAGCGGATACCGCCAGCTGCCCCGTACCCGTCAGGGGAACCACCACATCGTTGATGACGGTATTTTCGCCGTCAAACTCTATAGCGCCATACTGCACCGGCTGGCCCGCAGCGTTGATTTCCAGCGTGGAATCCACCTGCCCGGTGATGGTGATGTTGAAGGGTATGCCCTTCAATATGATGGGCGGTGAATCGATGGACAGGGTATTTTCGCTGGCGTAAAGGGAACCGCTTACGAGGGCGGCAATCATAAAGAGCGCTGGTTTTCTCATGACGCCCAATTTATCAGAGCGGGGACTGGAATAACAACCGGCAATGTTGGTAGGGCAGCTAGAAAGAAATAGCGTCGCCGGGGAGGAAGAGAGTATTAACCACAAAGGCACGAAGGAAGCGTAAGGCGGAACTAGGAACCAGGAGCTTTTATTTACCGGTTGCGATTATGGAAGAGGGCGAGCCAGGCCAGGGGCGCTTATGATTGCAGGACTCGGGTTAAGCGAAACCTCCATAGTTTCTATAGTCGAGTGCCCCTTAATATGATGGGTCTTTCACGATTTGTCCTACCGCGAACAAATACATGATCACCAATCTGATCGACCTGATACAAAACGAAACTCATTGATTCTGCTACGGGGATGGAAGAACTAAATGTTGCGCCGTTATAATGAAGGACTGTGCCACTGCTAATAAAAAACAGATCGTTTATGTCGTTACCATCACCATTTGCCACAGATGGTAGATCCGGTGAGGTTATCCAAAGATAATCATCAAAATCAGCCATACTGTGAATGGCGATCGCCTGACTGTAAACTGTACTTACAGGACGAACAATGTATTCATCTTTTACCGAAAATATGGTATATGTATTAGTATAATCACGACCTGAAGAATCCTGGAAAGGGTAGTAAGGATCCTCGTAACTATCAACTACAATCAATATTTCATCTTCATAGCGGTATAGGGATACACCAGGGGGTTCCATGGACATCGGTATAATCCAAGCCACACCTTTGCTGTTGCCTGTTATATCATATATATGTTCAACAATACCAAGCATTTGTACTTCTGTGAAAGTGCTGCCATCGTAGTGCACTAAAGAACCGAAATCTGAGCCAAAAAAGAGATTTGACGATGAGGAACCCCACACTTTGCGCAAATAACCTGTTTTATTAGGAGGTATATCATCCATTCGCCATCCAGACCAATTGCTGCCATCAAAATGAGCTATACCTTCCTTGGCAACCCAGACATCATTATCGTCAAATGCAATTACGTCGCTAACAAAGTCATCCCTGTATGATTCTACAGGTTCTATATATATTTCCTCCCATACATGCCCGTTCCAGTGAGCACAATTGAAGTAACGCATTTGAGGTAATCCTTCTGATGACGGCCCCGATGGTAAGAATATGGTGAAGTCGCCGACAACCCAGACATCATCTGGAGCAAGAGCGTAAATACCGCGGGCATATCCTTCGTGCGCCAATGTATCAAGCTCCCAGGTAAAGTCGTGGCTCGTAGTTTCCCTGGTAACAACCACTAGAGCATCGCTGGAATCTGCTACTATACCCTCGTGAAGGCTGTAGGCGCGATATGTGTAGTTTGTAGCGGGGATTATACCGTCAACAATAAGAGCTGTGTCTCCGCCGGTAAAGGAACCCTCAGATTGTATGGCGCCATCGCGCGCTAATCTGTATAAGTGCTCCTTTCCATCATCTTCAACAGTAAGTTGAAGTCGCGCGCTTGTTGAGCCAACGATTTTGCTGCTGAGGCTAATTGGCAATGAAATGTCAGGCTTAGATTTAGTAGGTTCTTCACATGCTGTAAGAAATAGCAAAGCAGCCAGCAGGGTAAGTCTAGTTTTAGAAACCATCAATATAATGTAAGATATTGCACAGCTGTATGCAAGGGTATATTGATAGATATCTGTCAACAAGCTCAGCATGACCTCATGTTATGAGCCGACCTGCCAATCCCGTCGCCCTGATCACTATGACCTTAGTCAAGCACTTTTGAGCAGACTTGGGTTGACGGATCGGTAGTTAGTGATATAGGGGTTCTGATCCCTGATCATGGCACAGATCACCTTCAGCAGTCTATT
>DAOWIJ010000105.1 GCA_030640955.1 Fidelibacterota bacterium | reverse complement strand
GTTAACAGATAGATTGAATGCGGGCACAATCCGGTTACCGTTGTAACGCGGAACCAGACCCAATGAAATGCCAGTTTGGCTATCAACAGCACCCAGCGAATTTTCCGGCGCGGGGATCACGATTCTCCGGGTGAGACCGAACCCGGCCATACTGCTACCGATTATAAGTGAGGTATTGAGCTTGCGTTCAGTAGTCTCCATCAATACAACCAGACCGACGCCGAAAGCCGCCCCTGCTACACCGCCCAGCGACAGGATGGCCGTTTGTCCAAAGGTATAGTCATAGCCCTTGAGGAAATAGCGGTCCGCGGCCACCACACACCCCAGGCTGGTACCGGTGACCACATAGCGCCAGGCCACATCATCATCCTCCATAGCCAGGCCAAGGAGGGTCCCAAAACCCAGACCGTACATAGCCCCCGTGGCCCGGCTGACCACCAGCAGCGCGGCGTCCCCAAAGGAATACTGCCGCTGGCCGTAATAATGGCGTCCCAGCAGTGCGCCTATGGGATACCCAAGGGCCGTGAGCGACAGGTGTCCCTTACTCCACGGGCGGTAATCTTCCTCATATTTTGAATAATCCCGATCATACTCATCAGACCCATTAACCCAGACACCATTCTCCGGATCATAACCGTAATCTTCCTCGTCCGGTTCAACCGGCCTGCTGCTTAGCTGGTGATATAAATTCGACATCAGAGACCGGCCCAGTTCCGAATATAAGGCCAGTGCGTAGGACTGCCCGGTTGATGGCTGCCATCTGCGATACAGGCGGTCTCCGGCCCAGGCGCCCAGCGGCACTGTCGCCATAACCATCAGGATCTGTTCACGGTCTCCAGGCTCCAGCAGGCTGTTGAGTGCAAAGCCGTAGTGCATGCCCACCAGTTCGCCGTGGCGTTGCATCTGGGAGCGGGCTTCGGGGAAGTGGCGGCCATCGGTATACTTCCAGGTAAGGTAAAGCGCCCCCCCAAAGGAGAACATTTCACTGGCGAGATAGTACTTAAAATCTTCATCCTCATTCACACCCAGCACGAACGGAATGCCCCAACCGTACAAGGTAGATCCCCAGACCATATTCTGAGCCATCATGGTCCAGCGGCCGGCCTGAGAAGGCCCCGGGGGCGGTAAAAGCGCCGGTTCACCCAGGGCGGCTTCCACCAGTTCCTGCTCGCCTGACAGGGCGCCTTTCAGCACCATCAGCAGGCGCTCTTCGTCGGGCGTAATGACGCTATCGGCCATGGCCGACCGGTACATCTGCCTGTAGAGTTCGGTAGTGTTTATCATGCGGGTTTCATCATTCTGGGGGAAGAGCAGCACTGGTAACATAATCAGTACCGCCGGGAATGAGGCGAAAGTCCAGCGGAATCGACGAACATCTCTTTGCCACGCAACTTGCATAATATCCACCTGGCTGGTAAAACTCGATTTTATTGTCGTGGGTATAATATACGGCAACATTTCTCGAAAGCAATAGATATCTGGGCCTGATCAGCGCTCAGCCAGATAGATATAACCGCAAAGACGCCATGCAGTTGGAAGACAACCGCGGAGACGCAAAGGGGAGAGAATCTGAAATTCTTAACTTGGAACGTGAAGCCCGAAACTCAAAACTTCTTCTCCCAATATTCAATAATACAATCTTCAATTATTCAATCCGCAATGACCCGCCCCCCACCAATCCTTGTGGACTAATGGGGGGCGCTTATTGACGGGGGAATCAGCTATGTTCAGCGGAGTTTGGCCAGCTCGGCCTCCAGGTCGTCAAAGCCGGCCTCGGCCTTGAACTCGTTATACAGGGCCTCTTCCTGGCGGGCCGTTTCGATGGCGTTGCGCCGGGCCTCGTCCAGGGAGTACTCCACCAGGACGAAGTAAGTACCGTCCTTGGCCAGATAGGCCTCCTTGATCATGGTGCCCGTGAGGGTGGCCTCGGTAACGCCTTTGCTCACCGCCTGGGTGAACTCCAGGGCCTGGGCGCGATCACCCACACCGCTCTCCTGCATAAAATCCTTTACCAGCGCCTCCACCTTGATCTTCACGGCAGCGGCCACCTCGTCACGGGCTCGCTGGGCGGCCACCTTCTTGGCCAGGGAGGGGTTCTGCTTCTCGGCCTGGCCCACACCGTAAATGAAGCCTTCAGCAGCCGGCGGGTTAAGGGCCCACTCGGGCATGTCACGGCTTTCCCGCTCCTCGGTAGTACCGGACATCTTCGTGCCGGCACAGCCGGCCAGTGTAAGTGCCGCGATTGCCAGTGAGGCCAGTATAATGGTTTTTTTCATAACTCTACTCCTTCTCATTGATAATATGGAGCTGGACGGCCTTCTCGACGCGTTGGTCCAGGGGGATGTCGGCCAGCCAGCGTTGAAAATCGGTGAAACTTTGATCCCCGGCGGTGAAAGTGGCATAACCGGTGGAGACATTAATCAGGTCAGTCAGGTCGGCGATGGGCTTGCGGCAGTAAACGGCATAGACCGTTTCGTTGGCCGTAGGCAGTTCGTCAGCCAGGGCCACCCGGTAACGGACGCCACGGTCGCGTTCAGCCTGTGTGGGCACTTCCAGCCACTGTCCGGCCTTAACGGCATTATCGTTTAAGTAGCTGTTGGGAAACATGAGCATGACCGAGTTGTCACTGAGAAAGTCGAACAGGTACAGGTAACCGTCAGTTGTGGAGCGGGCCCGCACCACCAGCTCATCACCGGTACGCAAGACTCGCTCGTTAACCTCCAGTTCCAACCGCAAGGATGGATCGCGCTGCCCCTTCACGGGGACCACCCGGGCCTCCAGCACCACGCGGTAGCTGTAGGCATTGCCGCTCTTCAGCGGCGTCAACTTTGCGGACAGGACTTTCTCATCGATGACGTGACCGGTAACAGATGACAATGCGAACGTGCTCCAGGTTGATTTTTCGTACGCCGCTCCCGCCGATTCGTCCATGATATCGCTGAGCAGTGAGGTAAACGATACCTTTTGGGGCAGGGCCTGCTCAAGACCGGCCCCACGGGCTACCTGCAGGACATCCCGGCGAGCTGCTTCGGGTGATACCGTATTCGGGAAAATCAGGGCCGTATCCACCATGAACCAGCCGGACTGCACATCATAGCTGAAGGCGGCCCGGGCAGCTGCGACAGCAGCTTCTGTTTCCAGGTCACCCTCCACGGCCTCGATATCGGTTGGAGTCATGCCCGGTAACGGTACCTCGGCACCCCCTTCAAGTTCTACGAAGGCGCCTTCAGCGGCCCGGCGGGCGGATGCGGTCTCCTCACCCGGTGTGGTAGCCGTACGTGGCGCGCAACCGGCCAGAAGGAATGCCAACAATAATATTACGGTGTAACGATCCATCAATACTCCGCCAGCACCTTGTCAAGCTGATCGCCCATGAGCTGGGGGGTCTGTTCACGGTTGAACATGCGCCGCGCCAGGTAAGGCACATGCTCCATCAGGTAGCCGTAGATTTCAGTTGATGTGACTTTGCTGTCCTGATCCCCATCGGCCTCGCCGCGCAGGCCCTTAAGAAAATAATAGGTGAACAGGCCGTGGCCTACCTCCCGGTGCCAGGAGCTGATCTGTTCCCCTGAGGAAGACGTAAAGACCACGCCGTCAGCCAGGTTGGCGGCGGGATTCTCCACCGAGATGAAAATTGGCGAGGCCTGCTGGATAAGCATGCCCACATCACTGGCGCCGCTGAAACAGGCGTCCAATACCACCGTCACCGATTTGGCTTCCAGGGCATCCAGTTGCGTATAGAATTGATCCAGGCTGTAGCCGGTAAGGGTAGCGTAGTTGGGATCGGTGTCATGGGCCACGAAATAGCCAGTGCTGTTGTCCAGGTCAGGCGCACCGTGCCCTGAATAATAGACAAATACATCGGACTCACCGGGAATAATGAAGTTCTCCAGCTGGCCCTCGAAAATACGATTAAAGGCCCCCTTGGTGGCCTCCCGATCATAAGCGGTGATGATATTCTCCGGCTTAAACCCCATGCTCCGGACCAGGTATTCACGCATGAGCTGGGCGTCCCGGCGGGCAAAATCGACTGCTGGAACGTCTTTGTTAGAGTACTCGCTGATGCCGATGACCACCCCGATGGCGTTGGGTTGTGCCACTGCCGCAGAAGGCAGATTAATGTCGATGTCGCTGGTGGGAAAGTCCGGCCCGGCCTCTTCAGTGGAGGCATCACTCGGCTGCGGCTGACCGATATGCACTTTTTTGACCCGGCTGTAGCCTTCAAACTGCTGGGCAAAGGCCATGGTGCCACCCACAATGAGCAGGCAGAGCAGTTTAACGGATTTCGAATGCATCGGATATATCCATTGTTGTGGGATTAAAGGTTCGGAATATGACCAGCCGGTAGTCGAACCCAGGTTTTAAATCTGTGGGAATCGACCAGGTGTGATCGGTCCAATTCGATAAATATTCGGTAAGAATCAATTCGATGATCACCGGACCCTTCATCAGCGCGATGGAAATGTGGCCTGCGGCGGATTGATTATCAAACCAGCCAATTCTACAGTTCTGGCCACGATTAAAGGGTGGCTGATTGATTGTAAAAGGCAGAAGATCCAGGTTCCCTGACGTATCTGCCGCTTCCCACGCAAGCCTGTAGTTCATCGACCCGCCTGAATAGCTGCCGGAAACGAGCACAATAAAATCATCGCCAGGGTCGTACAATGTTGTCCAGTAGCGGAGACCGCCAGTTGTGAAGGGGCGTTCATCCAGCCAGATATCCTCGTACTCTTTTAGGTTGGAATTAAAAATACGCAAACTGATCTGGTCGCTCGATTCGTTGAAATCTTCGATGGTTGAGAGGATCAACTGTCCGGCTGTGCCGGAGTCAACTGATACGCGATAATAATCCAGATCGTCAACAGGCTCCAGTACAGGCTGAATGTCAGACCCCAAAGCCAAGGGGTAGGGATTCCAGTCGTTACAGCAGGCGTCGTCAACCCACTCGTAGGGGTCCGCGGAAGTCTCGCGCGTAAGCCATTCACCGTCCTCATTAAAGATGATGCTGTCGATGATGCC
>DAOWIJ010000018.1 GCA_030640955.1 Fidelibacterota bacterium | reverse complement strand
GGAGGCTGCCGCCGGCTTCCATGTACAGGAAACCACCACCGGAGCCATCACAGCGCAGTTTCGAATCCAAGACGCCGATAGAACCGTTCTCACTGGCTTCTACCAGTACCGCTCCCGCGCCATCACCGAAAAGTATCGCCGTGGCTCGATCTTCGTAGTCCAGTATCGCGCTCATGGTATCGACACCGACCACCACCACATAATTGTATCTGCCGGACTCAATGAAGCGCACAGCACTATCCAGAGCGTACAGAAAGCCTGAACAGGCCGCCGATAAATCGTATCCCCAGGCCTTGGTAGCCCCCAGGTTATTCTGTACCAGGCAGGCCGTGGCGGGGAATACCATATCCGGTGTCACGGTGCCCACAATAATGCAGTCAATTTCTTCGGCCGGCAGACCCCGCTTGGCGAGCATCTGCTGGACAGCCTTGGTGGCCATGTGTGAACTGGCTTCACCCTTGGCGGCAACGTGGCGCTGGACAATACCTGTACGCGAGCGGATCCACTCGTCGTTGGTATCCATCATTTTTTCCAAATCCTTATTGGTAAGGATCTTTTCCGGCAAATACTTGCCCACGGCCGAAATTGTCGCCGTCCGATTAGGTCTCACGTTCATTGGTCTCCTTAAACAGGTCAAGGTGTTCCTTGATCCCGCTGGCTATACTTTCGATTAGATTTTCCGTTACGCACCGGGTCGCCGAAATAAGTGCGTTCTTGATTGCCTTGGCATTGGATGAACCGTGACACACGATGGAGATTCCGTTCAGGCCCAGCAATGGCCAGCCACCGGTTTCCTCGTGGTCCAGCTGATGGCCCAGGTCTTTCAGCGCCGGACGCATCAACGGCAGCGACAACATGGAAATGGGGTGCTTCTTCAGTGTATCCTTGCCCCAGTTTACCAGATGGCGCACCAGGCCCTCTCCGAACTTGACCAGGATATTGCCTACAAAACCATCGCATACAACAACATCAGCCACATCGTTAAACAGATCTCGGGCCTCCACGTTGCCCACAAAATTTTCAAAGCCTTCCCGCAGCAGTTTATGAGCCGCAACGGTTATCTCATTGCCCTTCGTTGCCTCGGTGCCGATATTCAGCAGGCCGATGCGCGGTGATGGCAGGCCAAACAGGTGCTGGGAGTAGGCGCTGGCCATTAAGGCAAACTGCACCAGATGGGAGGGGCGCACATCTACATTAGCCCCGGCATCGCAGATCACAAACCCGCCGCTTTCAGAGGGTAAATAAGGGCAGATAGCCGGCCGTCTAACGCCGGGAATGCGTTTCAGCAGAAACAGGGAGGCGGCCAGCAGCGCCCCGGTACTGCCGGCGCTGACGATGCCGTCAGCCTGCTTATCCCGCACCAGAGTCACCGCCTTTACCAGCGAGGAGTCGGGTTTGGTTTTCACGATCCGGGCCGGTTTCTCGTCCATGGCAACCACCTGGCTGGCCGGTACCAGGTCGATGCGATCGCTGTCATACGAATACTTGCGCAGTTCTGCTTCCAGTGCGGCGGGTTCTCCAACCAGGACCACTTTATGGTCGCTATAGGCCCGGTCCCGAACGAATTCTACTGCTCCTTTAACGGTCTGTTGGGGAGCGTGATCGCCGCCCATGCCGTCCAGGGCGATTCGCATTGTAGTCAAGGTATTTAACTAGGATTGTGTGGCAGTGATGACCGGCCGTCCAGCGTAATAGCCGCAATTAGCGCAAGCGCGATGAGTCAGCTTGGGTTGACTGCACTGCGGGCATACAGCCACCTGTTTGGCTGAAAGTTTCCAGTGAGTGCGCCGCTTGGCGGAACGGCTTTTGGATTGTTTCCTCTTGGGATGGGCCATTTTATTCGCTTTCCATTCTTTTTTTCAGGTCCGACAATTGGGACCAGCGTTCGTCAATTTTTTCCGCATCACAAGTGCATTGCTTGTGATTCAGGTCTGTCCCGCACCGTGGGCAGAGACCACGGCAATCCTCCCGGCACAGGACCTTGCTGGGAATTTCCAGCCTCAGGCTCTCAGCCAGGGGGGCCGAAATATCGATTTCCCGGGTATTGGGAATCAATAAGTACTCCACCTCACCGGGACTCAGATCGGGTCGTTCTTCCGTCAACAGCCAGAAGTTGAATTCTGCGTCAACCGCTGCCTTGGCCGTGGCCAGACAGCGGTCACAAACGGTTTCCAACCGGGCTCGTATGCGCCCCGACAGTTCAAAGTCGTCACCCCTGGGATGAACCTCGATACTGATGGTAACGGGGGTTTGTTTATCCCCAAACTCTTCTATGGACAGATCGCCTAGCGTTGTTCGTTTTGTCAAAGGACTTACGCTATCCTGCAACTCGCCCAGGAGAATTTTCATTAGCTATAAAATTAAGAACGTCCCGCAGCGGGGACAACCATTTAGAGCTGGGACTTGAGGCTTGAGACTGGGGGATTGAATAGTGAATAGTGAATAGTGAATAATGAATAATGAATAGTGTAGATTGAAGATTGATGATTGAAGAACAGGTTCGGGTT
>DAOWIJ010000185.1 GCA_030640955.1 Fidelibacterota bacterium | reverse complement strand
GAACAAGGCGTGACGACCCATGCTCTCTTACGGGATCTATTCGTCCCAAGGGGATTGCGGTCTGTCACGCCTTGAAGATTAAGGCATCTTTGATGCTAATGGAAGATACAAGGGGATTAGCGTCTGCCCCGCCGATGGCGGGGTCCAGTCCAATATCCAATATCCAACCCCGCCGTTGGCGGGGTACCATCCAGTATCGAGTATCCAGTATCCAGTATCGATCGGCGATTCCCCAGCCAGGCAGACTGCCACTCCCGAAACTTCGGGATCGCAGTGACATTCAACACACTGACCGCAGTCGGGAAGTAAATATTCTGAGGAACTACCGGTCCTGATTCACTTGGGCTGGGAAGGTCTTGTCCGTAACTTCAGGCACACGGGGTGCGGTCCCATTCAAACGGATTGCTGAGAACACACCCTTAGAACCTGATCTGGATAATACCAGCGGAGGGAGCCATGAAGAACTCACCTAGATGCTGTGGTGCTCGCCTGGGCGCCATGCTATTCCCACTAATAATACTGTCAGTAATAAGCGGCGCAGACCTCACGTTCCGGGTCACGGACGCCGGCAGCAACCAATCCATATCCCTGGTGAACGTGATGTGGTCAGGGACATCTTTTGGCACTACAAGCGATAGTGACGGCCTGCTGACTGTGCCCGTTCAGCCTGGTGATACGCTTTTACTCAGCCACATCGCCTATGCCGATCTGGAGTTCCAGGTGCCACCCGACACTAAAGGAATTATTTCCATATCCATGACCCCGCAACTTCTTTTTGGGGAAATGGTCTTTGTCGATGCTACCCGGGGCCGCACCGGTGATACTCCCGCGGCTTTTACCACGCTCGGTCACAGTGAATTAAACAAAGCTGCCTCGGTTGAAGATGTACCTATGCGCTTGGCGCAAGTCCCGGGAGTCTATTCCTTCTCCGATGCCGGTAACGGGGTCGGTTACACTTACCTGAAAATTCGCGGTTTCGAGCAGGATCGTATCGGCATTATGATCAATGGTATCCCGCTGAACGACCCGGAAAGCCACCAGGTCTACTGGGTCGACCACGGCGACATCCTGGCGGGCAGCGGTTCTGTTCAGGTGCAGCGGGGTGTTGGCAACTCGCTGTACGGTACGGCCGCTTTCGGCGGCTCGGTGAACCTGGTTACTTCCCCGCGCGCCATACCCGGTGGTCTGACTCTACAGTCGGGCTATGGCGATTTCACCGACGGCGCTTTTTCGTCCCCCAGCCGTAAACTGTCGGCACAATGGGCCGGCGCTCCCTGGCCCGGGCAGGCTGTTACCGTCTATGGGCGCTATAGCGGCATCCGCAGCGATGGCTACCGCCTGGGCAGTGGCACTCAACAGGACGCGCTGCATCTGATCGTTGAGGCGTTGCAGCCTGAGTCCTCTCTCAAGGTCGAGGTGCTCTCCGGAACTGAGGTCACCCATTTCTCCTGGGATGGGATTATTCCCCTTTACGGTTATGATCTTAACGACCGGGAACAACGGCGCTACAACTACTACGCCGATCCCGGCTATAATGGAGGCCGGCGGGACGCCAACAAGGATGTGTTCCTGCAAAATATAGCCTCACTGCAATACGCCCGCAAATTGAATGGCGGCATCCTCGCGCTGTCGGTTTACGGTGTTAACGGGCGGGGCTATTATGAGCAGTTCAAGGGGAGCCGATCTCCCGTTGAGTATAACCTGATTCCGGTATTGCCTGATACGGTTGAAGCTGTTGATCTGATACGGCGCAAGTGGCTGAAGAACGGTTATTGGGGTGTGATTCCCCAGTACACCGCGCGGTGGAGTCGGGGACTTGCCGTTATTGGCGGCGAGTGGCGCTCATACCGGGCGGATCACTACGGGCTGGTGCGCTCGGTTGATGTCTATTCCATTGATGCCGACCGTAAATACTATGGTTATCTGACAGACAAAGAAACCCTGTCAGCCTATATACACAACCTGATAGAACTCAGCCCGGCGCTCAAATTCATGCTCGATCTGAAATATACCCGGCACTACTACACCTTTGAACAGGAACCTTTGGGCGCCTATGTGGACCCCTACGAATATCAGCTCACCTATCAGTTTCTGGATCCCCGGCTCGGTCTGCGCTACACCATAAATCCGGCCTTTGCCACCTTCATCAGTCTTTCCCGGGCGCAGCGGGAACCGGCTGATTCGGATATCTACGACGCGGACGATCCCGAGGCCGATCCATGGCTGGAAGGCGCTCCGGGTTTGCGCCAGGGACTGAAGACGCCACTGGTCGAGCCGGAAAGGCTGTGGGACCTTGAACTGGGCTGGATTTACGATGCGCCAGGGATGAACGTCACGACCAACCTGTACTACATGTGGTTCAGTAATGAGCTGATACCCATGGATTACCGCACTATTGCTGAGGATGGCGTACCACTGCATGGCAACGCCGATCTCACGGTGCACCGGGGCCTGGAGCTGCAGTTTACGCGTAAAATTGGCCGGGGGATTTCAATCGACGGCTCGTTTACTTTCGCCGATAACCGCTTTATCAAGTACGCGACCTTCGAGTGGCAGGAAGATAGTGTGATAAATCACCGGGATAAGCAGATTCCAGGGCATCCCCGGTCCATGGGCTGGCTGCGGCTGGACTATGCCGGTCCCCGGTTATCGGTTTGGACATCCGCACGCCACGTGGGACCGTTGCAAATCGATCGCCAGAACACTTCCGCCGCCCGCATTGATCCTTCTACCGTCATCAGTGTCGGTACGGTATACGGGGTTGCCCTGCCCGCCAAAATTCCATTGGGACAGCTGGAGCTTTCGCTGACGGTGAACAACCTGTTCGATACACTCTACGAGACCTTTGGCTACAACTATTGGGACTGGGACGACGCACCCTACCGTGTTGATGTCTACTGGCCCGGCGCCACGAGGGGCTATTTTGCCGCATTGAGCCTGGCGTTGCCCTAGCGGATCTTCCCCGGAGGTAATTCAGCGCTCGTTCCGAACCCGCCCCCGGACAATAATCAGAGGATATTAGAGGCTTGTGAGGCACTCAGGAAAAGTGTAACATTTTCCAGCAATATGGCCGAGCATAAACGACTATATGTCCTGGATGGAACCGCCCTGCTGTATCGGGCGCACTTCGCCATGATCAACAACCCGCTGATGACCGGCAGCGGGTTTATCACGTCCGGCATTTTCGGCTTCATGACCGCCTTGGCGCGATTGCTGAAAAGCGACTCACCCGATTATCTGGCGGTTGTATTCGATGACCGGGCCAAGACTTTTCGTCATGCCATCTATACCGAGTATAAAGCTACCCGTGAGAAAATGCCCGACGAACTGGCGGCTCAGATCGAGCCTCTGGATCAAATTCTCAAGGCCATGGACATTCCGCTCCTGCGTACACCGGGCTTTGAAGCTGACGATATAATGGGTACGCTGGCGGTGCAGGCCGAGGCCAGGGGCTGGCACACCTATCTGGTGACCGGTGATAAGGACATGATGCAATTGGTTTCTGATCATACTTCAGTGCATGTGCCGGCCTACCGCAACAATCCGGTTAAGGTATACGGCCGGGATGAGGTAGAAGAGAAGTGGGGCGTACCGCCGGACCAGATGATCGACCTGCTGGGCCTGATGGGTGATTCATCCGATAACGTGCCCGGCGTGCCCGGCGTGGGCGCCAAGACCGCCCTTAAGCTGATCCTGGAGTATGGCAGCCTGGAGGAAGCTCTCAACCACGCCGACGAAGTGAAAAACAAGCGTGCCAGGGAGGGGCTGCAGAATGGACGCGAACTGGCCCTGTTATCCAAAGAGTTGGTAACCATCGACTGCCAGGTGCCACTGGAAATCAATCTGGATGATCTGGCCCTGGAGCTGATCAGGCCCGAGGGCGCCCTGGATTTGCTCAAAGAATATGAAATCAAGGCCGTGGTTGGCGATTTGCTGTCACTCGGGGCGGGAGCTGAGCCGGTGAATGCGGGTGCTCAACCGGTAAAACGTTATGCAACGGTTCTTACCAAACCCCAGCTCGATGAGCTGCGCCGGTCTCTGGGTCAGGCGGAGTGGATTTCCTTTGATGTTGAGACGACCGGCCTTGATCCCCTGCGGGCCGAGCTGGTCGGCATGTCATTCTCTATTGCTCCTGACGAAGGCTGGTACGTGCCAATACTATACCCCGATAAACCAGCCGATTCAGGCCTGACATTAGATGAAATCATCGCCGCGGTCGGCCCTATCCTGGAAGACCCCCAACGCCCGCTCGTGGGCCAGAACATAAAGTACGACGCCCATGTCATGGGCCGCTGCGGGGTTCGTCTACAGGGAATCGTATTTGATACACTGCTGGCCGCGCACCTGCTGGAACCGGTAGGCTCGTCGTACAAGCTGGACATACTGAGTCAGCGGCTGTTGGATTATACCATGGCGCCCATCGAAGACCTGATTGGCAAGCGCGGCAAGGACCAGCTCACCATGGACCAGGTTCCTCTGGATCGGATCAGCCATTACGCCGCGGAAGATGCCGACGTGGCCGGCCAGCTTTATCCGCTGCTGAAGGCTAAACTGGAGGCGCAGGGACTTGATCGTATCAATGAAGAGCTTGAGGTACCGCTCCTGCCGGTTATCATAGACATGGAATCGGCCGGTATTTTCCTCGACCTCCCACTGCTTGAGCGCATGTCAGTTGAGATGGGCGCACAGATAAGCGGCCTCGAAGCAAGAATTCAGCAGGCAGCGGGCACCGAGTTTAACATCAATTCGCCCCAGCAATTAGGCAATGTGTTATTTGATCTCCTGGAATTGCCGCAGATACGCAAACGCAGTACCGATGTGAATGTGCTCCAGGCCCTCAAGGATCAGCATGAACTTCCCGGTCTGATCCTGGATTACCGGCAGGTCAAGAAGCTCAAGTCCACCTATATCGACGCCTTTCCGGCCCTGGTTAATCCCGAAACAAAGCGCGTGCACAGTTCCTTCAGCCAGACGGTGGCGGCCACCGGGCGGTTAGCCAGCAGCAACCCCAATTTTCAGAATATTCCTATCCGCACTGATATGGGCAGGGAGATCCGCAGGGCTTTTCGTGCCCAGGATGAGGGCTGGGGCATATTCTCGGCTGATTACAGTCAGATAGAACTGCGGATAATGGCCCACTTGTCGGGTGAAGAAGCGCTGCTGGCTGCTTTCCGTCAAGGTGAGGATATCCACACCAGCACGGCGGCTATTGTATTTGGTGTACCGCCGGAAGATGTGAATGACGATCAGCGCCGGACCGCCAAGGTGGTTAATTTCGGTATCATGTATGGGGCCGGCCCGTTCAGGATGGCGCAGGAGCTGCATATCCCCATCCAGGAAGGGCGTGACCTGGTGAACCGCTACTTCAATACCTATCCGGGCATCAGGTTGTTCGTCGACCGCCTGCTCCGCCAAGCCGAGAAAGACGGCTATGTGACAACCCTGATGGGCCGCAGGAGAAAAGTGCCCGGATTGCAGTCGAAGAATCAGCGTTTGCGTCAGGCCGACGAGCGTATTGCGGTTAATACGCCGATCCAGGGTACGGCTGCGGAGCTGATCAAGATCGCCATGATAAATATTCATCAACGGCTGCAATCCGATGGCTATAAGGCCCGCCTGATCCTGCAGGTACACGACGAACTGCTCTTCGAGACACCCGAAAATGAGGTGGACCGGTTGAAGTCCATGGTAG
>DAOWIJ010000019.1 GCA_030640955.1 Fidelibacterota bacterium | reverse complement strand
TTATCCAGGTCCAATTCCCAGATACCGTACTGGACCAGGTCTGCATCGTCGCCATCGAACTCGCTGGCATCCCAGGTCACGTGCACCCAGCGACCCTGATCGTCGGGCACATCACTTATGCCAGTGATAGCGGGAGCGGCCCTGAAGGCAAATATGGTAATACCGTCAACCAGGGTCAGGGTGCCGTCAACAGCATCGGTGATAGATAAATCCCAAAGACCGGTAAGAGCATCATGGGGTAAGCTGAAATAAGCGTTAATATACTCCCAACCCCACGCGTAGAAGTCCAACGCGTGAATCACCTCTGCCCCGTTTTCCAGCCAGACGGCTGTAGTGCCGCTCCCCTGATCGAAATTAGTATGCCGACCGGTTATACTCACAAAAAGAGGATTAGCCTGGTAGCCGCTGTCGGGATAGACTGCCACTATGGCGGGAGGAGGCGGCACGTAAATCCTGAACCCGTCGGTGAGGGTCAGGGTGCCGTCTATGCTGCTGTTTACCGACAGATCCCAGAGGCCGGTTGGGGCATCTATTGGAATTGCGAAGTCTGCCGTTAAGGTGGTATTGCTTCCCGGCCAGAAAGAGTATGAAAAGATGGTGGAACTACCCTGGGAAAACCAGGCATCGGTTACCCCGGTTCCTTGATTGAAGTGGGTGTACAGTCCGGTTATATACACCGGTAAGAAATCTCCCTGGTAGGCACTGTCAGGCTCAACAGAAATGATTTCAGGGGTACCGGCAGGGTTGATTGTAAAAGCATCGGTAAGAATCAGGGTGCCATCTACGCTGCTGTTCACCGACAGATCCCAGAGGCCGATTGGGGAATATATTGGAATCGCGAAGTCTGCTGTCAAGGTGGTGTTGCTCACGGGCCAGAAATAGTATGAAGTGAGAGTGGAACTGCCCTGGACGAACCAAACGTTGGTGACGCCGGACCCCTGGGCAAAATTGGTCGCCTGTCCTATGATATACACACTGAGATTATCTCCCTGGTAGGCACTGTCAGGCTCAACAGAAATGATTTCAGGGGTACCGGCAGGGTTGACTGTAAAAGCATCGGCAAGGGTCAGAGTGCCATCTACACTATTGTTCACTGACAAATCCCAGAGGCCGAGTGGGGCATCGATTGGAATCGCGAAGTCTGCCGTCAAGGTGGTATTGCTTCCCGGCCAGAAATAGTATGAAAAGATGGTGGAACTGCCCTGGGTGAACCAGACGTCGGTGACGCCGGACCCCTGGATAAAATTGGTCCCCTGTCCAGTGATATACACGCTGAGATTATCTCCCCGGGCGGCGTTGTCAGGATCAATGGAAGTCAAACTCACGATCTGGGCAGATAAGCTGGAGAAGAGCAGGCCAAATGTTGCTATCAGCCAAGTTGGGTAGCGTAGCATAATACATTACCTCTCTAGTTTGTTCCTGATGGCTTCCAAATATAAGAGTAATCGGGCGTCAGCGGTAGTAGTATCGCATTTTAACAGGGTTGCATACGCATCCCGGTACCTGCCGCTGTTATAGTAGGCTGCACCCAAGTTAATCAGTACCTCCTCATTTGCAGGCGAAACAGCCAGAGCCTGCAGATAATAGCCAATAGCCAACTGATGTTGGCCGCGAAGTTCATAGCAGGTGGCCAGATTGTTTAGGACATGGATGTGGTAGGGATGTACCCGGTAGGCTTTCTCAAAGTCGGCCTGCGCATTATCAATGTCATCCAAGGTAAAGCGGGCAACGCCACGATACCATGTGAGGGGGGTGGCCATAGGATCCATGACGCTGAGACCGGTTTCTGCTCTGTTGATCTCATCGATCACCCGGCTCCATTGCCCATTCTCCCGCGCTTCTAACGCCCGTTTAGTATGTACCTCGGAATCTATTTGCCTCCGCTCGGCCACAACCGCTGATATTAGGAGAATAAAAACGGGGATTGCCAAGGGCAGGACAGGCTTGTCTGTTGCCCATTTAGGCAGAGGAAATGTCCGGTGATATATCGACACTATTCCGGCCATTAGCAGTACAAGTAGGATCGAGTGCATGGGCCGCTCTTTCGGGAAACTGAAGCTGGCTATCACTATATACCCAATCAGGCCGAATAGCATCAGTGCCGTGAAAATCTTCTCCCGGGCATCCTCAGACCTGGCGATAATTCTCACTGAGTATGCCATGATTATGACGAAAAGGGACAGATAGGCAATCAGACCGGGTAGACCTGTTTCGGCCAGGACCCAGATAAAGTCATTATGGGGGCGCTGCCAGTGTACAATCCCGCCCTCCGACCACATACCAGCCGTACCGTAGCTCGGCAGCATTATCCGCCAGTGCCCCAGGCCAACGCCGAGCATTAGATTATCCTTGATCATCTCAACACTCTTACGCCACAGCAGGAGCCTTTGGCTGATTGAACCGCTCTCCAGGTCAAATATTGATGCCATTCTGGCCCATGGAGAAAAGGCCGGATTATAATGGCCGAACAGCATGGCCGAAACAACGACGGCAACCAGGAGGGCGACGATCACGACAACGAGCGACTTGCCGTAACCCGAAAAGAGAGCTTGAACAGGTCTGTTCCTGATGATTAGAAAGACAATTAATGCCACTGACGCTGCTGACAAAATACCGGCTACCCAGACGGCCCGGGATCTCACCAGGATTATGGCAAACTGGGTTAATAGAAGAGCCACCG
>DAOWIJ010000132.1 GCA_030640955.1 Fidelibacterota bacterium | reverse complement strand
GGCCCGAGGGCGCCGGTCCGCGCCCACTCCCGAGACTTGTCGGTGGGGAGCCTCATGCTGTGGACCGGCGCACCTGCCACGATAAGGTTGGCATCCGCTATCGCCTCGCTTGAAGCCTCAGCGGTAGAGAGCGCTCGTGCCTCCGTCCCTAGGCCCTCCGCGATGGACCGGGCGATTGCGGCGGTATTCCCCCACAAGGATTCGTATACAACGACAGCCTTCATCGTATTCACCTTCCTGAGTGCAAATAATTAATGTGTTAAACCTGGCTGGGTTTTGTCGAATTTCGCGCCGACCTCAGGCTTCGTCGTGAGCGCTCAGCCGAACGGGTGAGCCTTGGCGTCTTGGCGGTTCATTCTTCTTTCTTCACTGCCGCTGCAACTGCCACTGCCCACTGTTGGAGCGCAGCGGAAATCCCGCCATCGGCGGGGCTACTGCCACTGCCACTGCTACTGCTCCTGCAACTGCTCCTAGTCCACCGTCGCGGCGTGAATCTCCCGGGTAATATAGCTCACCGGGTTATCCTTGGCCACATTCACCCGCACATGATACTCGGCTTCCTGGCCGGGATCGATGGCCGTATCCGTGAGCACTCCCGAGATATAGGCCATGTTCTTGCCGTCAACAAAGGCTGAGTCGGTGGCTACCAGCTCGGTTCCGGCGCTCCACAGTTTGAAGATTACGCGGACAAAATCACCACGGCTGACGCCGTCATTCCTGATCTTGCCGGTATAGATGCGGTGGTCATCAAAAATTTGCTCACGGGCATCGCCTACAAATTCAATCTGGGGCTTATATTCACCCACTTCGTTTATAGTACGTACCTGTGATTTACTGAGGGTCAGGTTGCCCAGGGCCGTTTCCAGGGTCAGTTCCTTGATGTCTTCCTTGAGGATATTGCCGCGTACCACGGTGCCGTTGGTGAGTACGATCTCGTGTGTCAGTTTGGGCGGACGCAGACGATTCATTATGATGCGATACACTTCCGGGGTCATCTCACGGCTGCGGTAAGCTTCCACGGCCAGCCGGAGTTCGTTCATCTGGCGGCGCAGTTGCTCCATGCTGACCTGCATCTCATAGAACTCCCGTTGGGTTACGGTCTTTGATCTGGGAGGCAGCTCTTCCACCTGATCACCCGCTTTATCCTTTTGCGCCAGGGCGAGCAGCGGCAGGAACAACAGGCACACGATTATTAATCTGACTGAATATCTGCTAATTGCCGTCATTGTTTCCGCTCCCACGTTGAGGAGGCCACAAAGGCAGCCCGGCGGAGTCGCTCCGTACCTGCCGGACCGGGTTGCAGGGCCGCGGTCAGCTGGGCTATCTCAGCCTGCAAGAGGTAATTTTCCGGCTTCTCGAGCAAGCCGATTATGGCTCCCAGAACAGCGGGGTCCTTGAAGTTAGCCAGACTGGTGATAGCCTTTTTCCTCAGGCTCAGGGGCATGTCGTCCGCCAGCGCTATTTCAAGCAATGTCGGCTTGACGGAGGGATCCTCAAAATCGCCCAGGGATCCCAGCAAGGTGTTCAGCAGGGTGAAGTATTCCTGGCGGCCCAGCTGATAGGTTTCCAGCAAAGCCAGCAGCAGGCGCTCCTCTTTCACATCGCCCATGGCACGCAGGGCGAACTGGCGCACCTCCAGGTTGGTGGCCGGATCACCCAGCATGTTGGCGAACATCTGCACCACCTCGGGCGACTCCTTTTTAGCCAGGATTTCCACGGCGGTACTTCTCGTTGCCAGGGCCACGGCCGGGTCGCTGGCGATATCCATGAGTACCGGGATCACCTTATCGTCACCCAGATTGCCCAGGGCATTGGTGAGCATCTGCTCAGTTCGCAGCTGGCTGGTGCGGCTGGCCTGATACAGGTCGATGAGGCTTTGGATATAATCCTCCGAGCCGATCTTCTCCAGCCCATCCACCAGGTGGGTGCGCAATTCCATCAGTTTGGCATCGGTGGAGGTAAGTGCGCGGGTCAAAGCTTCAGCGGTGGCGTTACTTGGTATCTGGGCCAGAAGATCGATTGAGGCGAGCATGATATCAATGTCGAAGGCTTCAGAGTTGCTGATATTGTTGGCCAGAGCGTCGACGGCTTTCGGGTGTCGGCTCTCGCCCAGGGCGTTGGCGGCCGCAACCCTGGAACTCAGCGGCTGTTCGGGGTCTTCATAGATATCAATGATCTTCAGCAGGGCGCCCATTTTACCCTTTTTGTACTTAAGGCGTAGTTTCTCAACGTCGGTTTCGTCCTTTGCCCCCCTGAAGAGGGCACAGCCTCCGGTAAGTAATACCAGCAGAATCAGAATAAGGAATCGGCTGGCTTTTCTGCTGTACCCGGGTAATAAGTCGGTTCGTCGGACAGTACCAATCATTGTATTCATACCTTTAATCCGGCCAGTGTTCCAAGGTTATCTGCCGGTCAGCTATTTTACCATAAGTGAAATGATTAATGCCGTCACCAAGGCAGAAGTAAATTTTCCCATTATCAAACTGTATCAGTTTGCTCAGATGATAGTGTCCCATTATAACTGCGTCAAGGCCCTGATCCCAACAGGTTTTTAAAAAACCGGACAGTTCGCTGATGATCTCGTCCGTTCGTTCCTTCGGTGGATTGTACTTGCGGCTCAGCCGGGAGGCCTTTTGCGCCAGGTAAATGCCTATGTCCGGATGCAGCCAGCGGAATGCCGTAACTACGATGGCGCTGCGGAGCATACGGCGCAGCCAACGGTAGCCTCTGTCACTGGGCAGCAGGCCGTCGCCATGGGTAAAACGCACATGCAGGCCATCAACAACCATATCGGCGCCGTTCCGGTAGATCTTGATATCTAGAATATCACTGAGGAAGTTGCGGGTCCAGTAATCGTGATTACCCAGGACGAAATGAATCTCAACCCCGGCTTGTCTCAGCGCCGCCAGTTGAGCAAGGACATCAAAGTATCGACGTGGAATTACGTGTTTGTACTCAAACCAGAAGTCAAAGAAGTCACCCACAATAATCAGGGTACCACCGGTAGCCCGGATTTCATCGAGTAACAGGGCCAGCCTGCGCCGCCTTTCACGCTCCTCTTTACCATCTCTCAAAGTCAAGTGGACGTCGGAGATTAGATAAGCGGGAGTGATCATCCGGGGAAAATTAGGTGTTGCCCGTCGGAGACGCAACGCAATAATAGGAGAAATCAGTTGACATTCGCAGAGGGGGCGGGTAAAATACTGATTAATAGCCAGCGACTATCTGCGGGTTTATCTAAGCTTCGAGGTTGAAATAATTTAATTCAGGAGGCTAATCTTGCCAGTTACCCTAGATGCTCTGGGCATGGTTGAGACAAGAGGTCTTATAGGCTCGATTGAAGCCGCCGACACCATGGTTAAGGCCGCCAATGTGCGTCTCATAGGCAAGGAAAAAATCGGTGGTGGATTTGTGACGGTGATGGTGCGCGGTGACGTGGGAGCAGTCAAAGCTGCCACGGATGCCGGAGCAGCAGCCGCCGAAAAGGTAGGCGAGCTGGTCTCGGTCCACGTGATCCCGCGTCCGCATAGCGATGTGGAATCGATTCTACCCACGACCGATTAACAAGGCGCCAAACTGTGGCTGATTCCACACAGGCGCTCGGGTTGGTGGAAACCCGCGGATTAGTTGCCGCCATTGAAGCGGCCGACGCCATGGTTAAGGCCGCCAATGTAAGGCTGCTTGACAAAGAAATAACTCGTGGATCATGGGTAACGGTCAAGGTGGTGGGTGAGACTGGAGCCGTGCGTGCCAGTGTAGCAGCCGGTGCTGCCGCGGCCCAGAAAGTTGGCGAACTGATAGGCACTCACATCATTCCCCGGCCGCATCCTGAAACTGCCCGGGTTATTGTCCCGGGTGGAGACGATGATCTGGTTCCCGTGTTACCGGAATCCAAACCATTGCCCTCACCGGATGAATTGGATTCGCTCCCCGTAAGGGAACTGCGCGAGATCGCCCGGCGCGTTGAGGGGCTTGAGATTCAGGGCCGAGATATTTCCCGCGCCAATAAGCAACAACTGCTAGAAATTCTAAAGCGTTCCCTTTAACTTTCCCCCCCACCGTTGGTCTAACCATTATCTGCCGGTGCATGAACCTTTTTCTCGGGGCCGCGTTTGCCGTACGATGACCAAAAGAACAGCCATATTAGCCCTACTATTCCTGGTTTTTCTGGGAGCCCAGCTCCACGCTCAGTTCGGGAAAAACATTGTACAATACGATAATTATAAGTGGAAATTCATCCAGTCCCCCCATTTTGATATTTATTTCTATGGCGACGACGTTACCCTGGCTGAATACACCGCCAAAGTGGCGGACGAAGCCTATCTGCACATCTCCGACCGGCTGAACTGGGAGATCCAGAAACGGGTCTCTATCATGGTCTACCGCTCCCACTCCGACTTTCAGCAGACCAACGTGGTTTTCAGCTTTATGCAGGAGGGGATTGGCGGCGTTACGGAGCTGTTCAAAAACCGGGTTGTAGTGCCCTTTGAAGGCAGCTATGATGATTTCTATCACGTTATCCGCCATGAACTGGTCCATGCCGTCGTCAATGACCTGATCTACGGCGGCAATATCCAATCGGTGGTCAATGGTTCGATCCGGTACAGTATTCCACTGTGGATGAACGAGGGACTGGCTGAATATCTGTCCACCGACTGGAATGCCACAGCAGATATGTACATGCGGGACCTGGCCATCAATGGCGAGATACCTCCCATACGGCAGTTAGGCGGGTTGTACGCCTACCACGGCGGGAAATCGGTGTGGACCTTTATCACGTCCAAATATGGCGAAGAGGTAATCGCCGAAATCTTCAGCCAGATCAGGTCCCGGGGCAACGTGGAGAAGGGGCTCGAGGCCGCCACAGGCATGGACTATAAGGAACTGCACGAGCAGTGGAAGGAGTACCTGAAGAAACAGTACTGGCCCGATGTAACCGGCCGGGACAGGATCAAGGACGTGGCACACCAGGTGACCAATCACGTCGAGTTGAAAAACTCTTACAATATTGCGCCATCCATATCGCCTGATGGCAGTAAGCTGGCCGCCCTGGTGAATAATTACAGCACTATGGAAATCATTCTGCTGTCGGCCACCGATGGCCGGTTCCTTAAGACGCTGCTTAAAGGGGGGACCAAATCGGATTTCGAAGAGTTGCACCTGCTGAAGCCGGGGATCACCTGGTCTCCGGATGGCGAGAAGGTGGCCTTCGCCGCCAAAGCCGGCCGTGAAGAGCGCTTGTATGTCATCGATATCAAGAGCGGCAAGACCGAGAAATATACGGCCGGTCTGGAGGGAATCTACATGGCCACCTGGAGTCCGGATAGCACCACAATCGCCTTTGTGGGCAATGATGGGATGGCCAGTAATATCTTCCTGCTCGATCTCGAGACCGAGAAAGTTACCAATCTCACCGATGATGTTTTTGGCGAGTTCAACCCGGCCTGGTCACCGGATGGCAGCCAGCTGGTATTCAGTTCGGACCGCGGCAGCTACCCCCCTTTCCGTTATGACTCCGACGGCCGGCAATATGAATTCGTCACCCGGTTCGATCCAATCCTCGGTGAGCCATTGTCATCGGTGAAGCCTGGTTTCACCCGCGACGGATACGATTTTTCGCGCAAGGGTATTTTCCTGATCAATCGGGACGGTTCCGGACTACGGCCGTTGCGGGATACCGCTGAGGGTGAGAATTACCCCGTGTTCACCAGTTCGGCGCCCTATGTCCTGTATACCAGTGACCGTTCAGGTATCGCCAATATCTATATGGCCAATCTGGAAACCGGTGACGAGTGCCCCGTTACCAATGTACTCAACGGCGTGAGCGATCTGAATATGGCCGTTGATGACAGCCGCTTGTATTTTACGGCATTTTATGATCAAGGCTACGACATTTACCGTATCCACAATCCGGTGGAGCTGTGGGACAGTCCCAAAGAGGTGCCGCTGTCGAACTATCTGAAGGTTACGGGCGAGACCAGGGATGTCAATCTGGTGAATCGGGACCGGGATGTGGAGACCACGGTAGCAGCCAGCGATTATTCCCGCTATGTCTTCGGTTTTGATGAGCCGGGCAGATACGATTCCGAAACTGTTGATTCCCTGACCTCAGTGGTCCTCACGGAGGACAGTATCAGGGATGAGCAGGGTCGGCCTCTGGTGCACCCCTACCGGACGCGTTTCACCCTGGATCTGGTGCAGAGTTACGCGGGCTACAGCACCGTTTACAATTTCCAGGGCATGACCCAGTTCATGTTCAGCGACATGCTGGGCAACCATCGCATTTCCCTGGCCACGGAGATGCAGATATCGCTGGACAATTCCGATTATTACGTAACCTATCATCTGTTGCCTTATCGTACCAACTACTATTTTACTCTATTTCACACCGCCTTTCTCTATGCATCCTCAAACTACGAGCGCCGCAGGTTCCGGCACTACGGCTTCGATATAACAGCCTCCACACCACTCAGCCGCTTCCGGCGGATTGACCTGGGGGCCACGCTTAATACGGTGGAATATACCGTGTTCAAAGATTTTCACGGCGACTATAACTACGAGGAGATCTATAAAATCAGCCTGCCAACGATTATCCCCAGAATTGGCTATGTTTGGGATAACACGGAATGGAGCTATATGTACCCGGTACGCGGCTGGCGCGCCAATATGCAACTGGAGGTCAGCCCTTCATGGGGCGAAAATGGCATCACATTCCAGACCGTGAGTCTTGATATACGCCGCTATTTTCGTCTTTTCGGAGGCACCAGCTTCGCCGCCCGTTTGGCAGGGGGCGCCAGCTATGGTGAGGATGCGCAAGGATTCCTGGCCGGAGGATTACCCTGGCTATTCAGCAATGAGGAGGGCAATTTCGAAGGGAGCACTCGCTATAAGCGCGATATTTTCACGAGTGATAACAGGGAAAATCTGAAACTGCTGTATTACTCAAAATATATGACCCCTCTACGCGGTACCCAGATGATGGAACAGGTCGGGACCCAGGCGGCCCTGCTGAACCTGGAATACCGCTTTCCATTCCTGATTTATTACTTCCCGGCTCTCAGAATGCTGGGCCAGATTGGTGGAGTATTGTTTGTCGATTCGGGCGCGGCCTGGGATGAAGGCGACAGACCCAAAGGTATACTAACCTACGGTTGGGGACCACGCTTTATTCTTTTCGGTCTGCCGCTGCAGCTGGATTATGCCACCCAATACAAACCGGACCCCGGGGATCCCGCCAAGCACTGGTATTTAACTATCGGCCTTGATTTCTAACCGATAACCCTTGTCTACATGCCCGGATGAGCTGGAGCTTCCGACTCCGCATAAGGGGCAGTCCAACTAATTTGATGAACGAACGGCTAAATTTCCAGGTAATATCCGATGCTACCGGCAGCTCCGCCAGGAGTGGTTCTTTACCACTCTCACGCGGCCTGGTAGAAACGCCGTTCTTTATGCCCATCGGCACCCATGGTGCGGTGAAGACCGTAACAGCTTCGGAGGTTGGCGAGCTGGGCGCCCAGGTGATACTCAGTAACACCTATCATCTGTATTTAAGACCGGGCGCCGAGCTGATCAACAAGGCCGGCGGTATTCACAAGTTCATGAGCTGGGACGGCCCCCTGCTGACTGATTCGGGGGGCTATCAGGTGTTCAGCCTGGCTACCATGCGCAAGCTGGATGATGGCGGGGTGACCTTTCAGAGCCACCTGGATGGTTCCATTCATCAGCTCACACCAGAAAAGGTCATCGACATCCAAAGACAGCTGGGCTCCGATTTTGTGATGGTGCTGGATGAGTGTCCGCCGGGCGACGCGGACCAGGCAACCTGGGCTGCGGCCCTGGAGCGCACCACAGCCTGGGCCCACCGTAGCGTGAAAAGGTTCCGTGAATCGGAGCCGCTCTACGGGCACCAGCAATACCCCCTTTGCATAGTCCAGGGCGGGACGGACCCCGATCTGCGGCGTCGGAGCGCGGAAGAATTGCTGGAATTGGATACGCCCGCCTACGCCATCGGTGGATTGGCGGTGGGGGAGCCCAAGAAGGAAATGTATGCCTCCCTGGAAGTGATGGATGCCCTGCTCCCCCGGGACCGGCCCCGCTACCTCATGGGTGTGGGCACACCGGCAGATCTGGTGCGGGCGGTCAGGTATGGTATGGATATGTTCGATTGCGTCATGCCCACACGCAATGCCCGGAACGGTCAGCTATTCACCCGCACGGGCAAGCTGAACATCAAGAATGCCGGGTTCCGGGATGACTTGAATCCGGTTGAGGACGACTGTGATTGCCAGCTGTGCCGGCAGTTTTCCCGGGCCTACCTGCGCCACCTGTTTGCCACTGGCGAGGTGCTGGGGCTGCGGTTGGCAACAATCCATAATTTGCGTTTTTACATGAAATTGATGGCCGCTATACGAACTGCTATCCGGGCCGGAGATTATGCCACATGGTCCCGTCAATTCCTGGCAGAATATGAGAGCGATGGCAATGACTGACACGGTTGTCAGGGTGATCGACCTGCACATGATGCGCTGGAAGAACGGCGTGCCCGAATACCTGCTGCTGCAGCGGTCGCCGGGGCAGATTTATGCCGGTGTCTGGCAAGGTGTGACGGGGAAAATCAAGGCGGACGAAACGGCCTGGCAGGCGGCGATCAGGGAGTTGACTGAGGAAACCGGGTTGCAGCCGATCCGCTTTTGGACGATAGACCACGTGAATTTCTATTACGATGCGGCCCACGACCGGATGAACGCCATCCCCGTGTTTGGCGCGGAACTGGCGGCTGGTGAGCCGGTCCTGTCCGCGGAGCATCGGGACTGCCGTTGGTGCCCGGTGGATGAGGCCGTGGAACTGTTGCTCTGGGAGCAACAGAAGGCGGGGCTAAGGATATTCCATGATATGCTAACTGAAGCCACTGCTAAATTGAAATGGATGAAAATTGAGATATAACTATTACTATTAAGGTGTACCGATGAAAGACGAATTGGCCGACCTGATCAAATCCAAACCGGAGTCCGGCAAAGGCGAACTGGGCTTGCCTATAGCGATTATGGGCGCCGGCTCGGTGGGAACCCAGTTAGCCCAGACCGTTGCCAGCAACGGCCACAATACCAACCTGGTGGAAATAAATCCGGACCTGGTGGAGAGTGTGCAGCGTGAGCTGGAAGCCAATATGGATGCCGAGATCAAACGCTGGGGGATGACGGAAGGGGAGAAGCGGGCTATTCTAGCCAGGATTGCTGTGGTGACCGACCTGGAAGCCGCCGCCCAGTCGCAGTTCGTCCTTGAGGCCATACCTGAATCGCTGGAGGCCAAGCAGCAGCTCTATCTTGACTTGCACGAGATCTGTCCTCCGGAAACGATCTTTGTCACCAATACGTCGATTCTGTCCTTAACCGAAATATCCAGCAAGCTGCCCCGGGAGCGGCAGAAAAATATGATCGGCCTGCATTTCCTGCGCCCGGTCCCCGATATACCGCTGGTGGAAATCGTGCGGGCCGTCCGCACCAGTGACGACACCTTCGAAAAAGTCAAGGAATTTGCCGAGAGCCTGGGCAAGACACCGGTGGAAGTATTCGAGTATCCGGGGTACATCACGACCCGCATCATCCTGCCCTTTCTCAATGAGGCCATGTGCGTACTGATGGAAGGGGTGGCCTCGGCGGAAGACATCGATACGGCCATGAAACTGGGCTTCAATTTGCCCCATGGTCCGCTGGCCATGGCCGATCAGTATGGCCTGGACCAGGTGCTCACCCGCCTGGATGTAATGTTCCACGAGCTGGGCGACCTGAAATATCGGCCCTGCCCGACTCTGAAAAAAATGGTCCGGGCGGGACGACTGGGCGTTAAAACAGGCCGGGGCTTCTTTGACTACCGCAATAATTCTGAGGTCGAACAATGAAAATTCTCGTTATTAACTCTGGCAGCAGTTCCATCAAGTACCAGGTCTTCGAGGCTGGGAACGCCGTACCGCTGGCCAAGGGGCTGGTAGAGCGTATCGGCCTGCGGGGGTCTCTTCTCAAGCAGGAGCTGGATGATGGGCGCAAAATGTCCCTGTCCGGCGAGATTATCGATCACCAGCAGGCTATCGAGTACATCCTGGCCATTCTCACCGATGAGCAGCGGGGCGTGCTTGACAGCCGTGATGATATTAAGGCCGTGGGGCACCGGGTTGTGCACGGCGGCGAGAGCTACATCTCTTCGGTACTGGTGAACGATGAGGTATTGTACGATCTGCACAAACATGCCGATATGGCGCCGCTGCACAACCCCAATAATCTGAAGGGTATCGAAGCCTGTCGAAGTCTGATACCCAACGCGCCGAACGTAGCCGTATTTGACACGGCCTTTCACCATACCATGCCTGGCTACGCCTATATCTACGGTCTGCCCTACACCATGTACAAGCGGCACGGCATCCGCCGCTACGGTTTCCACGGCTTGAGCCACCGCTATGTCAGCGAGCGCTTCCAGGAGTTGACCAGCACAAAGGACGGACCTCAACGCCTGATCACCATCCACCTGGGTAACGGCTGCTCAGCGGCGGCAATACTGGACGGGAAAAGCATCGACACCAGCATGGGCTTTACACCGGTGGAAGGCCTGCTCATGGGCACCCGCAGCGGCGATATCGATCCAGCCATTATCCTGCGCATCATGGGCCGGGAGGAGCTCAGCCGCCGGGAAGCCATTTCACTGCTGAACAAGCACAGCGGATTGCTGGGCATCTCCGGCGTGAGCAGCGATATGCGGGAGGTGCTGGAGGAAATCGAAGGCGGCAACAAGCAGGCCCGGTTGGCGGTGGAAGTCTTCACCTACCGCATCAAGAAGTACATCGGTTCCTACGCCGCCGCGCTGGGAGGTGTCGACGGCATCGTCTTTACCGGCGGGATCGGCGAGAATGCCCCTGAAATACGGGCCATGAGCTTGGAGGGACTTGATTATCTGGGACTCAAGCTGGATACCAAACTCAATCAGCAACCCGATGGCGAACGCTTGATTACCACCAAGGACAGCACCGCCGAGGCCTGGGTGATACCCACCAACGAGGAGTGGATCATCGCCCAGGACACGCACCAATTGGCGGGCGATACGATCCCGGACGCCTGATGGATAGCGGCACGCCCAAACGATACCACCGCCAAAAGTTGATCCTGTCGCTTACCGGCACCGCCCTGGGCTGGGCTTACCTGCTATTCCTGGTACTGACGCCGGTAGCAGCCGAAATGGTAGATTTCACCGGCCTGAGCGCCAATGTGTACGTTCATTTCCTGTTGTTCGGCCTGGTTGTGGGGACGGTGGCGCAAATCTACTCGCTGCCCCTGTCATATTTCAGCGGTTATGTGCTGGAGCACCGCTACGAACTTTCCAATCAGACCATAGGCGCCTGGGCCTGGGAGCGTCTGAAGGGTGTGCTGGTGGGGGCCGTGATCGGCCTGCCCTTGATGCTGGTGTTCTACTACTGCCTGCTGCGGTTTGGCGTGGGCTGGTGGCTGCCGGTGGGGGTAGTGTCGTTCCTGTTCTCGATAGTACTGGGCCGCCTGGCGCCAGTGCTGATCTTTCCCCTGTTCTACAAGTTTGATCCCATTGACGATGGTGAAGACCTTACCGCCCGCATCCGGGGCATGTGCACCGACGCGGGGCTGGATATTAAGGGTGTTTTCCGGTTCAACCTGAGCAAGACCACCAAAAAGGCCAACGCCGCCTTTACCGGTCTGGGACGGGCCAAGCGGGTGCTGCTGGCCGATACCCTGCTGGACAACTTCAGCGCCGACGAAATCCTGGCGGTGGTAGCCCACGAGCTGGGGCACTTCAAACTGCGCCACATCTGGCTGGGTATGATCCAGGGTACCATCACAACCTTTGTGGGCCTGTACCTGGTGGCGCTGCTGCACGCGAAAGTTTCCGGCGGCGAGGTGGCCGCACTGGTGCACCTGCCGTGGCTGGGCCTGTTTATGGGCATCTATGGCTTTGTGGTGGGGCCTGTATCCAACCTGCTATCGAGGCGGCACGAGTTCGCGGCGGACCGCTACTCGGTGCAGGTCATGGGCGATGGCGCGGCCCTGGCAACGGGACTGGAGCGCCTGGCCGATCTGAACCTGGCCGACCGGGACCCACATCCCGTAGTGGAATTCCTGTTCCACGGCCATCCGTCGATTAAAAGACGAAAAAAGCGATTAAGCCATCAAGACATTTCAGACTGAATAAACTCTAATCGATTCGATCCCTCTTTTCAAGATTATGGCGTGCACATAGAATCTGAATATTTTCAGCTACTAGGGATGATCCCCCTTTTGAAAAGGGAATAATGTGATCAAAGTGCAAATTATCCGTACTGCCACACTTAATACACTTACCCTGATCACGCTTCCAGACGGCTTGCTTGACAGAAGTAGGAATTATCCTCTGATGGGCGATCTCCACATTTCCTACTCTTGTATTAAGGTCTTGATTATCGGATAGCTCAAGCCTATACTTAAACACATTTCTTTGATTTGATTCTTCCTCCCAAGCATCGGTCAGTGCAAAAATGCCGTTATAAGCCCAAATTCCTGGGCGTATTTTTTCGTATACTTTGACACGCACTGCTTTTTCTTTTCCTTCTCTGTATCTCTTGGCTGCAAGAAAGAAATGCCCATTTTGAGTTGGCTTACCGGAGTCATAATACATCGGCTGGTTAACTTTTTTTGGATCTGGTAGGTCTGTCTGCTTCGGAATATCATGGCCTTCATAAATCAAAATTTTCCCATCTTCTTCAACTCTGTCGTTGTAAGGTGCATTTGGCCTGATGCTCATCAGTACAACACTATATGTGCCACCTAGCTTATAATTCATTCCTCGTTGAAGATTGACGCTTTCTTCACTACACATTTCAAGATAGCTAATTATTTCACCTGGTACTAACATTCGCGAATCAATACAACTTGGCAGAGGTTATTATCGATCAAAATGAGATACAATCCATTATTGATATTTGTCTATCAGTAAACAATTTAAGTTTTCAGCCACCTACCTGAGAAATCTCCTTACCCGGTACAGGGCGCTCAGGTCCGGATAATCGGGGGTTACCCGGCGGG
>DAOWIJ010000034.1 GCA_030640955.1 Fidelibacterota bacterium | reverse complement strand
ATTAGATGAAAAAAAGGTCATCCTGATGTCGGATGCTTTGTACGCCAAGCCCCTGGAAAAAGCCAAGGAAGCCCCTGCGCCTGAGGCCGGAAAGGAGGCCGCGGCCGACAAAGCCAAGGAAGAACCGGACAAAGCTGCCGAAGGGGAAGAACCGGCCGAAGCACCCGCTGAGAGTGATGCAGCGCCTGTTGAGGTGACGCCCGAAGTTGCAGCGGACTCCGCGGAAGACGCGGAAGAGAGACCTAAGAAACCGGCGACTAAGACTGTGAAGAAGTCTAAGACTCCTGCGAAGAAAAGCAGCAAAACAGCAGCTAAGAAAACGGACAAACCGGCAGCGGCGAAGCCCAAGGCAAAGAGCACCAAGGCAACCACTGCTAAGAAAAAGAAAGCGGTCGCAGAAAAAACTGTAGATGAGTCTGTTTCCAAGACAGAGCCCGAGGACGTCGACGCCTCCAAGTCTGAATGACCGACTGCGTACTGTTGGTGGGATGATCATACCATGGTATGCTGATACAGTTCCGGTATATCGTTTGAAAGGTGGTAGCCTGTGCGCCGTGGCTTAACCGAAAAGAAACCATTCTACACAGACCTGGTTTATAAACTGGGGGCCGTGGGGCTGGCCATAATCCTGTGGTTCGTGTCCATCAGTAACAGCCATTTTGAAGCGGATGTATCGTTGCCGATAGAAATCCGCAATATCCGGGTAGGCAAAGCTCTTGGGGAAGAAGCGCCACGGACAGCCGTTCTGCGGTTTCGCGGAAACGGACGCACCCTGGTCAAACTGTTTCTACTGCTACCCTTCACCGGGCCAAAGCTGGTACTGGACCTGGAAAGAGTGCAACGCCGCCACGTCTTCTATCTGGATGAGTACATCAAGGATAGCCCGCAACGGATATCCATTCCAATTGTCGGGATGCAGGAGAACCTGGATTTTGTTGAGGTCGTCAGCCCCGACAGTGTCGCCATCTTGCTGGGTGACTATGTAGAACAAACTGTCCCGGTGCAGGCCCAGGTAACCATACTGCCTGCCGCGGGGTACACACAGGTGGGAGATTTACTGATTTCACCCGAATCTGTGACAGTTAAGGGTGTGGTTGAAGAAGTCAATAAAATCAACTATATCAGGTCGATGCGGCGAACCTATAGTGATGTGAACGCTCCGCTGGACATATCCGTCGGTCTGCTGCACCCCGATCCCGGCAAGGTCCTTGATGTCTCGCCGGTTAATGTGACCGTGCAAGCCGATATCCAGATGGTGGGTGAGCGGCGGCTGATGGAAGTGCCGGTCAAGATGCTGAATGTACCGGCTGACCTGGTGGTTTACGTCTCTCCATCAACTGTATCCCTTACCGTAATCGGCGGTGTGGATTTCCTCGCTGACCAGGATAACGAGCTGGTCAATATCTCTATCGACTTTGCCACGCAATGGTCACCCACCAATCATTTTGTGGAGCCTCAGATAGTCATGGATGAGAACATCATCGAATTCCGGGATTTAGTGCCAAAGCAGCTGGAATTGATCACTACACGCATTTCCCCGTGATAGTCCTGGGCATTGAAACCAGTTGCGACGATACGGGCGCGGCCATCGTTGATAGTGGAAAGCTGCGCTCAAATGTAGTCTACGATCAGCAGATTCACCAGACTTATGGCGGAGTTGTCCCGGAGATCGCTGCCCGCATGCACGAGCAAAAAATTATTCCAGTAGTAACGGGAGCTCTCCAACAGGCCGGCTGTGCTCTAGGTGATCTGGACGGCATCGCCGTCACATATGGTCCCGGGCTGGCCGGTGCACTGGTTGTGGGACTCAACTTTGCAAAGGGATTGGCGCAATCCCTGCAGGCGCCCTTCATAGGCATTAATCACATGGAGGGGCATTTGTGGGCGAATTTCCTGGAAAGACCGCTGACGCCTGATCAGTTTCCTTTCATTTGCCTGCTAGTCAGTGGCGGACATACACATTTATGGCTGGTTGCAGGTCCCGGCGAATATACATTGCTGGGGCGCACCCTGGATGACGCCGCCGGCGAGGCATTCGATAAGGGCGCACGGTTGTTGGGACTGGGGTACCCGGGGGGTCCAGCGATCCAGCACGCCGCGGTTGATGGAGATGCTCTGAAATTTGCGTTTCCAAGGCCAAAAGCGGAATCGGAGGGCCTGGATTATTCATTCAGCGGCCTGAAAACCGCGCTGTTTTACCAGATTAAAAGGATGGACGCAAACTTTAAGGATGATCTGGCTGATTTGGCGGCATCTTACCAGCAGGCAATCATTGACAGCCTGATGAGCCGCCTGGTCAAAGCTGTCGAAGTAACCGGCATCGATCGCGTGTGTATCGCTGGCGGTGTCTCGGCCAATAATCTACTGCGGCAATCCCTGGATAATTGGTCGCACGAAGCCGCCGTGTCGATATCTTACCCTGCCATAGAGTATTGTACTGACAACGCAGCTATGATTGCCCTGGCAGGCTACGTACGATTGGCTGCGGGTCAATCGGCCGCCCTGGGTCTGGATATCTATCCCAGCCTCAGAATGGATGAGAATGCCGCAATTTGAACTCCAGAGTGCTGTTTCGTGGTGGTTCGGACTGCTGGCCTTACTGATGGCGGCAACCTATTTTGTTTATTACCGTTACTGGCTCAGAAATATTCCCCACATTTATCGTACCGCACTATTGATCCTCAGAACAAGCTTACTGATAATCGTATTGCTGTTCCTGTTTGATTGGCAGGTCAATTGGTCCAGAAAGGTTCTGGCTCCACCCCGAATCGGGATTTTCCTCGACAATTCACTCAGCATGTCAAACCATCCGGCTACCTCTGCCACTACCGTGTTTTCGAAAATGGCGGAACTTGTAAACTGGGCCGACGATCACAACTACCAGTCGGTTGTTATGACTTTTGGGGAAGAGATGATCCACAGAGATGGCCTGGGTTTCGAGTATCAGCCGGCAGAGCGGTTGACCGATTTCAACACACTTGAAGAAGCCTGGCAAACCGGCAATTTTCAAGCATGTTTCCTGTTTTCGGACGGTGTTGCCACTTCCGGCAAGGATCCCGGAGCGGTCCGGGGTCCGGCGGGTGTTCCCATATTCACGGTAGGCGTAGGCGACACCTCAGCCGGTTTAGATCTCAGTATCACTGATGTTAAATATCCCCTTTCAATGCTGGCTCAGGAGCAGTCGGAAATTGAGATTCAAATTCACGGTGTAAATGCCCAGGGCCGCCGGGGCAAGCTCTACGTTTTCCATGAAGACCAGCTGATTTCATCGGATCAGCTCATTTTTAGTTCGAATGATCATTACCAGACCTTCAAAACATCGGTTGTCGCCAGGCTTGATGCCCCCAATTTCAGGGCCGAATTAACCGTGCTGCCGGAGGAAGCGAACATAGGTAATAATAGCTACCGTTTTCAGATTGACGTGCTGCCAGGCAAGCGCCAGGTGACGCTCCTGACCGGCCGGCTATCCCCCAACAGTGGTCTGATAAACAGAACGGTATCAGAGATTAACAATATAAGCTTTTCCAGAATTACCGGTATCGGGGAAAATTGGCAGGGCGATCTGGATGCTTTCTGGAGGACGCCGCAGGACCTGGTTCTTCTGGATAATTATCCTGCCGGCGCCGCAATGGAAGACCACTTGAAACAACTATTGCGAAAAATACGGTCCGATAAGTCCGCGGTCCTTGTTATTGAGGGCGCCAATAGTGGGCAGGCGGTCTTCCAGACCATGATGAAAGCACTCGGATTGGAAGTAGAAAAGACTTACCAGACCGACCGGTTGACCAGAGTTAGAAAAGGCAAATCGGCAGTATTCAACGAAATAGATCTTCAGATTTACGACAGCTTTAATGACCAGGATCTCCCGCCAACCAGACAGCCCAACCGGGTTACCAGCCGGACCAGTAGACGGTTATCTGCAATTTTCCGGGATGAAACACAACGGGCTTTGGCAGCTTACGGTACGGTGGAAGGACGGCCGAGAGCAATGCTCCTGCTGCCTGATCTGGCTGCATACAACGTCTTGTTACAGCGGACAGCCGCCAGCCGATTAGTGGGTGAAGTACTAAAGTCCCTAGTAGAATGGTCTCTGAAGCCGAAAGATTTCAATCCCTATGTTATGCAGCCTCAGCGCAGCACATATCACCTGGGAGAGCGTGTCAGCATCAGAGGCTCTCAGCGCGACAGGTCGGGGGCCAAGCTGATACAGCCCAGTATTTCACTTGAAATTCGCGGTCCCGGCCGCGCCGAACTGATCACCTTGAATTATAATTTTGAGACCGGTGAATATGAAGGTGAATACTGGCCGGGTGAGGCGGGCGCGCATTACTTCAAGATCATCGAAGGCGATGCTGAATCCAGAACCGTTGAAAAATTTGCCTTCACCGTGCAAGCAGGGCGTGTCGAATTAGAATCGCTGACTCAGAACCTTTACGGGCTGCAACGCCTGGCGGAGGTTTCTGGTGGTCAATATACGGAGCCACACGAGCTCGGTGACGTTTTGGATCAACAGGCTTATGTAGTCAGAACAGTTATTAAGGAGCGCAACTTTAATATCTGGCAATTTCGCAGCTGGTGGCTTATTATCATCATCTTGGGCCTTGAATGGATATTGCGTCGCTCCATTGGCCTTATTTAAGTGAATATTGACAACAGTGATACATTCTCATAACTTCCCATTCAATCATAAACCGATCAAGGAGTTGCATATATATCTTCGCTAAGGGTTTCTGATCTTTAATTGTTCATGGATCAATTAAGAATGCCCTTAACGAGGTTTTATTAACCGAATGTGGGAGCATTCGGTTTTTTACGATTTGACCGG
The DNA here is from genome assembly GCA_030640955.1 of Fidelibacterota bacterium. Lineage (GTDB taxonomy): Bacteria > Fidelibacterota > Marinisomatia > SCGC-AAA003-L08 > TS1B11 > DAOWIJ01. Next base: position 17,266 of record DAOWIJ010000034.1, on the reverse strand, counting down.
CTGGGACTTCACCTCAGGAAGAGTACCCTGTATGCTAGTAAACACAAAAAACACACAGTCAAATGTTAATATGAGAATTATTGAGCATTACCATTATACCCCCAGAAAAAAGAATTCAAAGGCCTCTAGAATATGAGATCATTTTGGAGAAAACTGGCTATAGTTTGCCTTGCAGTTACAGGCTATGCTCTGCCGCAGGAAGGTCTGCTCAACGAAACATTACGAACACGGCTAGAAGGTCAAATGCCGAGCACAAATCCGTATCTGGTCCAAGTTCCTGGCACAGGTCTTGAGCAACCCGTAGATCCGGCTGAATATCTGGTAGGACCAGGTGATATCTTCATGATTTCCATCGTCGGTCTCAGGCCGTATCTGGTGGAGACTACAGTGACTCCCACTCAAAAACTGATGATCCCCGATATCGGTTCTGTCAATGTAGAGAATATGACAGCTGAGGAAGTTGCTCAAGCGGTCCTGAATAAAATTGAGGCGATGTATCCTTCTTACGTATCTGATTGTTTTCTTTACGGTATCAGAGAAATCAGGGTCAGTTTGAGCGGTGCGATTGAAAAACCTGCTCTTTACAGAGTGACACCGCTTGCAAGGCTGTCCGATCTGCTGGCTTTTGGCGACAGCTTAAGGGCTAATGCAGCACTGCATAGAGTTGAAATTCGACGTGCTGCGGAAGGTCCTTTGATAATTGATTTTAACGAGTACCTTTACCATGGCGATCTTTCCAACAACCCTGTATTGCAGGAAGGCGATCAGGTTAATGTGCCGTTCAGCGATATTAGCACGGAGATGATTATTATAGGTGGCATGGCTACCATTGCGCAGTACTTCACAATCAAGCCCGGGGAAAGCCTGCTGACTTTCATGGAAAGGTGGGACTCACCTAAAAACAATCCCAATATTAATGTGGTGGAAATCCACCGCAAGGACGGTAAGGGAAGCGTGGAAAAAATAAAAGTTACAGCGGACCGGTTCGATGAGGTGGTACTGAAACCGGGAGATATGCTTTACGTGGATCGGATTCCAGCAGTTACTGTTATCGGGGAAGTGAACGAGCCCGGCCGCTACGAATATCAGCCTGGTTACAGCGTTACTGATTACATCGCACAAGCCTCGGGTATTACAGAAGATGGTTCCAGCAAAAACGTATCAATTAACCGGTTAGATGGTCAAAAAATGCAGGGCATAAAGACTATGATAGAACCCGGTGATATAATCCACATTGGCAGATCATTCAGAACTACACTGGTTGGTCAATCAGGGCTTATACAGGTTGCAATTGCGGTGTTTAATATCATTCTGATAGCAATTGTAAGACTATAAATAGAGATTGTTTTTATTATGGGAGAAATTACTCAAGTTACTACAACATCAATAATATTAACGCTATGGCGAGAGCGCAAGAAAATTATAGCTAATTTTATCATTGCGTCCATACTGGCGGCAGGTTTTTCGTTGATGTTGCCAGAATGGTACCGTTCTTCGGTTACATTATTGCCTGCTTCGGCCATCGGAGGAGATTTGTTTGTACTGGGTGGCGGCGGCGGCGCCCTGAACTTTTTGGGCTTTTCCCAAGGCAACGACGAGCTAAATAAATATATTTCAATCCTCAACAGCAGGCAGGTACTGGAAAGCGTAGCTAGAGAATTTGATTTGAAAACTGTCTACGACCTAAAATCGGTCGTGGGTGCAGCGCATAAGTTGTCCAAGAATATTGACATTAACATTTCGGAAGAAGGTGCATTTATATTCAGTGTCTTGGATCGTGATTCTGTACGGGCTCGGGATATTGCCCTGACTCTCCTGCAGCAACTTGGGGACATAAGTAGCGGGGCAAGCAGTCAGGCTGGGCATAGAAATCGGCATTTCATCCAGGCTCGTATAGATTCTGTCGAAGCCGAACTGTTAATCATAGAACAAAAACTATACGAATTAAATGCCAAGTATAGCGCTCTGGAGTATTCCCGGCTGGAGCGAAGGGCCGCGATTCTTGGTGCTATCCTTCAGGCCATTTACCCTCAGTATGAACAGGCCAGCTTGCAGGAGTCAAGAGACGAGGCACTATACCACGTACTGGATTACCCGCATATTCCCCGTGCCAAGTATAAACCTAAGCGCAGTTTGATAGTTTTATCGGTGGCTTTTTTCAGCGTCCTGGTCACATGTCTCTGGATCATAATAAAACCCCAATGGCTCGCCATGGTTGCCAGGGAGGCTGATTACCAGGCAGGTTAATGCATAAACTTCTTAAAAGAAATCCCGATTATGCCATACTTGTAGGGACCAATGCACTAGCGGTTGCAACTACGGCCATTCATCCGCTGATTCCACTATTCATGGCTGGTGGACTGCTGGCTACGATTTTTATTGCCGCTAATCAGCAGTTATTGCTGGTGCTCCTTGTTACTGTTTCCCTGGTTAAGGGAGCCCTGGAGGCAAATTTCTATTTTTTCCAGACGGTTGATTATTCCCTGATAATAAGTGGCCTGGCATTGCTGATTCTCGGCTGGAAGCTGCTGAATCCGGAAATCAGGCAGCATCTTGGCGAATACCGCCTTGCTATTACCGGCTACCTGGTATGGGTAGTGTGGATGGGTGTTGCGAGTACCTATGCCCCCCGTATGGATTGGGCCCTGCTGCACAGCTTGAGATTCGCGTTTTTTACTTCGATTCTGTTTATAGGTCCTTTGATAGTTATTAACTCTATTAAGGATAGCCGCCAGGTATTAATAATCTTTTTCGTGGTAGGTGGTTTGGGGGCACTGTACCTGAATGGCAATCTGGCTTACATCCTGGCGTCGGGTGCGCCACTTGTAAATCTCACGCGCCTGACCGTTTTGAAGGCCAATCCGATTGCGAGCGCCAGAGTATTCGCCATCTGTGCGGCTATGGCAGCCTCTTTTGTGCTCACTCAGCGAAAGATTAACTGGCGCTGGCTGTTCCTAATGGTATTCTTTATAATAAGCGCCATCTTTACCGGTTCCAGGGGACCGGTGCTAAGTTTTCTGGCAGCAGTATCTGTGATGGCAGTCATCAGCGGGAGGATATCGCTGAAACGGTTATCCCTTCTGGTGGCAGCTTTACTGTTCATCGGGATAGCTCTAATGCTCCTGGCCCCGGCAGGCTTGACAACCAGATTTGGACTGACCTTCGCTGGTGAAATAGCCTTGACCAGTCAGGGACTGACCCAGTTTAGCACGGTTACCAATCGATTCCAGATGTGGCAGATGGCATTGGAATTATGGACCAGCGACTTGCGTCACTTCCTTGTGGGAGAGGGCCCTGCCGGTTACGGTATCTTATTCCCCTGGCGGAACGTCAAATATCCACATAATCTGCCGCTGGAAATTCTAGCAGAGTTTGGATTGATCGGTATGGCGGTATTTCTAGTTCATATCACTACTATTGGAAAAGAGACAATTTTGCGATTGAAATCGGGCTTGTCCACGGAAGAGCAGTTGTGGTTAGCAGCCACACTGACTATGGCTGCCTCCACGATGTTCAGCGGAGACTTGAACGATAACCGGATGCTCTGGTTCTTGATGAGCTGTTTACTCGCATCCATAAATGTTCGTCGCAGGGAGCAGATGGCTCAGCATCAATCCAAGACAGGTAAACGCGCAGCCGAATGAATATTCTCAGCATAATCATAGTCAATTTCAATGTAGGCAAATATCTGGATCGCTGCTTGCATTCCGTTTTCAACAGCGATTCATCGTTGGAGTTCGAAGTAATCGTAATTGATAATGCGTCCACCGATGACAGTTTGGTTATCGTCCCTGAGGAATACCCCCGGGTGCACCTGATCAAGAATGAGAAGAATGTAGGTTTTGCCACGGCATGTAATCAGGGCATTCGGAAAGCCAAAGGGACAACACTCCTACTGCTAAATCCGGATACCGAGCTACAGCCCGATACGTTGAAAGAAATCCAAAAATTTTTACTGGAAACATCCGATGCCGGTGTAGTAGGTTGTAAGCTCTTAGACAGGGAGGGCAAGGTACAGCAGTCAGCCCGTTCTTTCCCTACCTTGGGAGATTATTTGTTCCATAACCTATATTTAATGAGGCTCTTCCCCACAAACAAATTGTTTGGCCGTTATTATCTGACAAACCGGCAACTGGAGCATCCAGAGGAGGTCGATATGGTTATAGGCGCCTTTTTCATGATCAGGCGTGAGCTGTTGGACCAGATCGGCTTACTGGATGAGCAGTTTTTCATATACGCTGAAGAGCGGGAATTCTGCATGCGTGCTAAGGCGGCAGGTTGGAAGGTTTACTATAATCCATTAGTGTCAGCAACGCATATTGGGGGGATATCTGCTCGCCAGCAGGCCCCCGAAATGTTCATTGAGCAGTGCAGAAGCACTCTCTTGCTTCACCAGAAGCATGATGTCCCTTTTACGGTCGGTTATGTGAGGGGATCCCTGATTATAGGTGTTATTATCCGCTATCTAATGTGGTCAATAGGCAGTATTGTGAAGCCTTCGAAGGATTCATATAAGAAGCAGCGCGTTTACGCCGTTGCCGCCCGGTGGCTGCTTATGCAAAGAAAACGGGTTATGCCCAGACTTCCGTAATGTATGTAGCAGCCCTATTCAATGCGATCTTCAGGAGTAGAAATGGCGAACGTATTAATGGCATCATCAGTTCACCGTTGGGATGCTGTGCGAATCTATAATAAGGAAGCCTGTTCCATTGCCACAGAGCATGAGGTAGAGGCACTGGCGACGGGGATGCAAGAGAAATTGCTATACCTGCGCAGCGATCGGCCATCGAAAGAGGACGCACCGGAATTGCAAGGACTATTTTCTCGTGACGTTCATTATAAATCGCTCTGGGAGAGCATTCAATTATTGCGGCAGCCCACTGAATCAGACGCTCTGACTGTACCTGAAGCGAGTAATTACTAATTGAGAGCAATTCCATTTGTGTTTAAGTTGAATTTAAGTGCAGTATCTAGAGGTCAAAGGGAGAGGGATCTAAAAAGTTGATCAAACTGTGGATGCAAAAAGAGGTTGAATCATGATCCGCAAGCCCTGGAACCTCTCGGTTATTCTATTGCTATTGATCGGAGACATGAGTTGCCTGATAGCAGCCATTTGGTTGACCGATACCGAGATTTTGCATACGCTAAGTAATCCCTGGATGGCGGCCTGTGTGATAACCTGTGGCATTCTCCTCCAGTTTCAAGGCCGGTTTACACCCAGTGGGACCATCTCGCGGGTCGATGAAACCATCCAGATTGCCAGGACTGTTACCGGCGTGGCTATTGTTATAATCCTGGTCGATTCGATACTTGATCCGCCCCTGCCGTTGGGCCCGAGGGGGTTTGTTAAATTGGGAATCTACTATCTCCTGCTTGATTTGCCCTTCAGATGGCTGGTGCGGTCCAGCCAGAAGCTGCTTCTTACCTATGGTATTGGAACACGCCCCACGATCATCGTGGGGGCCACCAGAAAAGCATCGGATATTGCCACGATGATCTCGAAAGAGCCGGAACTGGGTTATAACCTGATCGGGTATGTGGATGACCGCCAAGCCGAACGGCTCCCTGAATTAGGTCCAATCATCGGTAATATCAAAGATTTGCCGGAGTTAATTCGGAAGGAAGAAGTATGTGAGGTCATTATCACCCTGGATAAGCGCGAACACGAATATCTGCTGGAGCTCATGGCCTCCATCAATGGTGCGGCCGTAAATATAAAAATATTACCCGACATGTATGAAGTAGTTACGGGCATGGCCAAGGCGGAGCACATTTACGGCTTGCCGCTGATCAAGATCAATCCTGATTTCATCACTCCCCTGCAGGAATTCCTCAAAAGGCTGATAGACCTGTACATCGCAATGGTTGGCCTGGTACTGGCAATTCCCGTCATAACGGTTGCCGGGGCTATTATGAAGCTGACCAGTCCGGGACCGGTGTTCTTCAACCAGGAGCGGGTTGGGCAGAGGGGAAAGAAGTTTGTTACGCACAAAATACGGACCATGGTTACCGGCGCGGAGATCCAGACTGGCCCGGTATGGGCCCGGGAGGATGATCCCCGGGTCACCTCCGTGGGTCGTATCTTGCGACGTACCCATATCGACGAGATACCACAGCTCTGGAATGTACTCAAAGGTGAAATGAGTCTGGTGGGTCCCAGGCCGGAGAGGCCGCATTTTGTGGAATTGCTTTCAAAGGAGTTCCCTTACTATCACCGCCGATTGTTGGTTCGGCCGGGTATTACCGGCTGGGCCCAGGTGAACGGCAATTACGATTCCGACCTGGAAGATGTGCGCCAGAAGCTGAAACGCGACTTCTTTTATATCGAGAACATGTCGCTGCGCCTGGATCTCAAAATATTGCTACTGACGGTTCGGGTAATGTTGAGCGGTAAAGGTATGTAACTGTTCCGAGCCATGCTCATCATTTTAGCGGTTAATAGATTGCCAGCAACCCTCCTGCTCCGATAAACTGCAAACATTATATAAAGGGTAAATCCAGCATTATGATCCCGATGAAGTATATCAGGGACAATGTCGAGCAGGTAAAAACGGGCCTGGGCCATAAGGGGCTGCCTGCCGAACAGATAGACCAGCTGTTGGCTATTGATGAGACTTTGCGCTCCCGACTCACCGCTGTTGAGAGCCTGAAAGCCGAACGCAATAAAGCCAGTGAATTGATCGCCGTAAGGAAGCGGGAAGGACAACCTGCTGATGAGCAGATCGCCGCCATGGGCCGGCTGTCCAGCCAGATCAAGGCTTTGGACAAGGAAGTGCAGACCACCCGGGAGCATTTGCACACCTTATTGTTCGCCATTCCCAACCTGCCCCACGCCAGTACGCCCGTGGGAGCCGATGAGAGCGCAAATAAAGTTATTGAAACCAATGGCGAACCGTTGGAACACACTTTTGAGGCCCGGGAGCAGCACCAGCTGCTGACCAGTTTGCGTCTGGTAGATTTCGAGGCCGGTGTACGCATGAGCGGCAAAGGTTTCCCCGTCTATACCGGCCGGGGGGCCAGGCTGGAGCGGGCGCTGATCAATTTCATGCTCGATCTGCATACCCGGGAGCACGGTTATACCGAGCTGTACCCACCATTTCTCACAACACGAGCGTCGGCCACCACCACCGGTCAACTGCCCAAGCTGGAAGAGGATATGTACGTCACCACGGTTGATGATTTGTTTCTGATACCGACTGCGGAGGTGCCGGTGACCAACTATTACCAGGGTGAAGTGCTGTCGGAAGAGGAGTTGCCGGTGAAGTTCACGGCCTTCAGTGCCTGTTTCAGGCGGGAGGCAGGCAGTTACGGGAAAGAGACCAAAGGTCTGTTGCGGTTGCACCAGTTTAACAAGGTGGAACTGGTCAAATTCGTCCATCCGGACAGTTCCTATGACGAGCTTATGACGCTCCGCAGTGATGCCGAAAGGGTGCTTCAGATATTAGGCCTCGCCTACCGGGTGGTGGAATTGTGTACCGGCGATCTGTCATTTGCCGGAGCCAAATGCTTTGACCTCGAAGTCTACGCGCCGGCCACCAAACGGTGGCTGGAAGTCAGCAGTTGCAGCAATTATGAGGCCTTCCAGGCCCGCCGCGGCTCAATAAAATATCGCAAAAGCAAAACGGGTAAGCTCGATTTTGTGCATACTTTAAACGGTTCCGGAGTAGCCACACCCCGTCTCATGGTGGCTCTGCTTGAAAACTATCAGCAGCGGGACGGATCAATCCGGTTGCCTGAGGCATTGGTGCCCTATTTTGGCGCGGAAACAGTGGAGCCTGAATGAGGATTATCAGATCGCTATGGGTCCTGCTAAACATTATTATAGGCACGGTCCTGATGGGTGTTCTGGCAGTTGTCATCGGCCTGCTGGACCGTAAAAAGCATGCAGTGGGACTGGTATCCAAGGCCTGGGCCAAGTGGATTCTGTGGTCGACCGGCTTACCAATAACGGTTACCGGCCTTGAAAATCTGGTCCCGGGTCAGCGCTATATCCATATCTGCAACCACAGCTCGGCCCTCGATATTCCCTTCGCCCTGGCCTATCTGCCCCGGCCCGTTGTGTTCATGGCCAAACAGGAGCTGTTCAAAATCCCCCTGTTCGGCTGGGCTATCTGGGCGGCGGGGTGTATTCCGGTTAACCGCTCAAACCGCAAAGCCGCCCGCAAATCGGTGGAGAGGGCGATTGCCATGCTGCGGGAGAAACCGCTCTCCATGGTTTTTTTCCCGGAGGGTACCCGTACCAGAAGCGGCGAGCTGCTGCCGTTCAAGAAGGGTGTCTTCTTCCTGGCCCTTAAAAGCCGGTTGCCCCTGGCGCCCATGGCCGTCAGCGGCGCTTTTGAAGCCGTCCCGCCTGAGAAATTGTACTTGACAAATACCCCTATTGATATTACAATTGGTATGCCTCTGGATACAGGTAACTTAGGTGATGATGAGCGAGACTCCTTCATTGAACATACCCGTGAGATCATCGCGGGCCTGCTCGCCGGGCAGAGCCCGCCGCCGCCCACCGGATAATGCCCGGATTCCGTTAACATCCTTTAATGAAAAAGATATTTACAGGCACTGGGAAACCTATGGTGGCCGGAGTATCTTTACGGGCCGTAAAAACTACCTGATAATCTCGCCCGGCAAGCGCAATTCCGGCGGCGGTCCCGATTACCTCCACGCCATCATCAGGTTCCCGGATGGCACCCGGCGCACCGGTGACGTAGAAATTCACAAAACCACCGCGGGCTGGTATCAGCACCGCCACGGTACGGATAGCCAATACGGCAATGTAATCCTGCACGTCACTGCCGGGGGCAATCAAGGGGCCGTAGGCCTGGCTAATGGCGGCACAGCGCCAACCGTGCTGTTGCCTCCGCCGGTGCTTCAACCCGGCAGGCGGCCCTGCCATCCGGTTACTCCGGCTGTCAGCCCCGGCAGACTAGCCAAATTTATGAGGCTGCTGGCCGAACAGCGCTGGTACCGGCGTTTAAATCCGTATTTGACGCTGGATAAGGGCGGTCTCCTGTGGCTGCTGGCCGAACGCTCCGGGCCGGGCCAGATCAGAGAAGTGCTGCTCAAGAGCTGGTTGGAGGCGGCCAGCTCAGCCCGGGCCCCCCGGCAGTTTATTAAGTCTACCCTGGCAGCCTTGGAATTCCGGTCGTCACCTGTTATCACCTCAGACCGGGCCGGGCGGATTAATTTACTCTCAGCGTTGGCCTGGCGCCTGCTGCGCGACGAGCTGAACACTGTGGATGAGTTTGAGAAGCTCCGCCGTCTCACCGTGGAATTAACCGCCCTTGATCTGGCCGTACCCTCCCGGCCCTATTTAATCGAAATTGCCGGGAACTGGCTGCTCCCGGCGCTGGAAGCGGTCACCGGCGTTAGCCGGCTGGCCGAGTGGCACGATCTGCCCCGGGGCTGGTACTACTCCCGGGTCCGGTTGCTGGTTGCGCGTCTTGGTTTGTCACCGCCGGCCGGCTTTGGCCAGCAGCAGGCCCTGCTGGAATGGGACGAGTCGCTCTGTCAGCCGGGGAATTGCCCGGCCTGCATTATCGCGGCTTGAGCGCTCCAAATCAACCCTGATCGAATCTGTTGCACCCGCAATTCTTTTCTTTAACTTATGCCATTCTTGACTCTATATTCCAATCGGTGCTGTATTTCATAGCCAACAGGGACTAAATTCGCAGCCGTTATGACGAGAATTGCACGAGTGAAAGGTACTCGCTATCCAGTGTGGCCGGCAGCTGTACTGCTGATGACCCTGTCCGGTTTCGTCGCCGGCCAGGAGGAATATGCCCGGATCCCCCTGGGCGACGGCATCTTTGCCTCAGAAGTCCCCGACGATACCGAACTGGCATCGCGGTTTGACGAACTGATGCAGGAGGCGGAACTGATCTTTGTGGATGCCGTGATTGCCGATAAATCCATCGACACGTTGGAGGCCGCCTACAATTTCGACCTGCTCTTTGAGGCCCTGTCGGATATTGAACAACTGCCCCTCATGGACGAATTGGAGCGCCTGGAGTTCAACCGCTTCCTGAATGCGGCGGTTTCGTTTTACGAGAATGACAGCCAGACCCTTGAAAAAATTGAAACGTCCCTGACGGTTTCCGCGCTGCAGGACGAGCTCAGCCGCTACACACGGGCCCTGCCCTCCGACCTGGGCTCTGTCTCCCAGTATGATTTTGAGGGTAACGGCGGTATGCCGATCACCCATAATGACCATGTTGCCAGGATCATCGAATTCTTCCGCACCCAGGGGCGGCGCAACATGCAGGTCTGGCTGAACCGCCTGTCGCGCTACCAGGGTATCATCGGACCGATCCTGGAGGAGGAAGGCCTGCCCAGGGACTTCATTTTCCTGGCCCTGGTAGAGAGTGGCCTTAATCCCAGGGCCTATTCCTGGAAGCACGCCGCGGGACCCTGGCAGTTCATTTCCTCCACGGGCCGGCGTTACGATCTGCGCCGTGACTGGTGGCGCGATGAGCGTCGCGACCTGGAAAAATCCACCCGGGCCGCCGCCCGCTACCTGAAGAAGCTGTACGCCGAGTTTGATGACTGGTATCTGGCCATGGCGGCCTACAATACCGGTGAGGGCCGGGTCAGACGGGCCATCCGGGTGCATCAGACCCGAGACTACTGGAAACTGTACATCCTGCCGCGCCAGACCCGGAACTATGTGCCGAATATCATGGCGGCTTTCCTGATAGCTCAGGATCCTGATAAATATGGATTTACCGTTGAACCGGAGCCGCCCATGGAATGGGACCTGGTGGAGGTGGACCGCAGCCTCACCTTTGATATCCTGGCGCAGATCGGGGAGACAACCGCCGATACCTTCAAGATTTACAATCCCGAGCTGCGGCAGAATGCCACCCCCCCGCCGGAAAACGACGCACCTTATCTGCTCAAGATACCCAAGGGGCATAAGGCGGCCTTCGAACGGAATTACGAAGCCATCGCCTCACAGGTAGGGCCGGTATTGGCCGACATCCAGGTTAGAAAACACCGCGTGCGCCGGGGTGAAAGTCTTTACTCACTATCGAAGCGTTACGGCGTACCCATGCGGCGCATTGCCCAGGCCAACGGTCTCAGGAACTGGCATAAACTGCGGTTGGGGCAACTTCTTGAAATCCCGGTAACCGCTTCGGCGGTGGCCACCCGGCAACCCACGGTGCCTACCAGCCGCAACGTTAAAAAGATCTACTATACGGTACGTCCCGGTGATACATTAAGCGAAATTGCCGAGGTGCACAACATGGGCTTATCCAAATTGCGCAGTTGGAACGGCATTCACCGCAACAGCTCCGGAAGCATCAAGGTGGGCCAGAAGCTGGTGTTGTGGTTGCCTACCAAGCCGCCACCGGTTGCCGCTCAGCCGGTAGTACCTGCTGGGATGGTCAAACAGACCTATATTGTCCGGTCGGGAGATACGTTGAGCCAGATCGCCGAGGCGCACAGCGTGGGACTTTCGACCCTGCGGCAATGGAACGGCTTTAGGCCTGGTACCGGCCATATCCGCGTGGGACAGAAACTGGTGATTTACCGTACCGCGGGATGAGCAGCAACCGTTATGATAAGGCCATCAAGTGGATGCTTGCCGTGGCGGGCATCTTCCTGGTTGTGCTGGTCATGTCGTTCTTCGGTGAACGGCCCACCGAGCCGTGGCCGTCCGGCAAGGGGCCCAGGATTGGCCTGGTAGAAATTGAAGGGCTGATCATCAACAGTGAAAAAACCGTAAAGCAGCTGGACCGCTTTGCCCGGCGCGACGACATCGAAGCGCTGCTCCTACGCATAGACTCGCCGGGGGGCACCGTAGCCGCCAGCCAGGAGATTTACGCCAAAGTCAGGAAGATTAGAGAGGCCGGTGAAAAACCGGTCATCGTCTCCATGGGCACTGTGGCAGCTTCCGGAGGATATTATATCGCCATGGGCGCCGATTCCATTATGGCCAATCCCGGCACGGCCACCGGCTCCATCGGCGTGATCATGGATTACCCGGTGGCGGAAGACCTGCTCGGGAAGTTGGGCCTGCAGATGGAAGTGGTGAAAAGCGCCGCGCTGAAGGATGCCGGCTCGCCTTACCGCCAGCCCACGGACGCGGACCGCCAGGTTTTCCAGGGTATCATTGATGATCTGCACGCCCAGTTCGTGGAAGTAGTGGCCGAGGAGCGCGGCTTGTCCACGGCGGCGGCGCAACAGCTGGCGACAGGTGAAGTATTTACCGGGCGTCAGGCCTTGGCCCTTAAGTTGGTGGACCTGTTGGGCAGTTATGAGGACGCGGTTGAATTAGCCGGAGCATTGACGGGCGATGATAAACGTCCGGTGATAATTAAGCCGGTCGAACGGAAGCGGCTGTCGTTATGGGAGCTGCTAACGGGCACCGAACAGACCTCCTTCTGGTCACCCCTTTTCCTGCCTCAATACAGAATGAGGTAGTCAGGAGTAACGTATGCGCAGGAGCGAATTGCTGGATATAATCGCTGACAGTCCCGGTTTAACCAAGAGTGAGCTGATCAGCTATCTGGCCCGCAGTACGGGCTTAACCAAAGTGGAGACCGAGGCGGTGATTGAGGGTATGCTGGGCACCGTTCAGGATGCTCTGGAGCTGGGGAAGAAAGTCGAGCTCCGAGGTTTTGGCACATTTTATGTCAAGACCCGGGAGCCGCGAGAAGCCCGGAATCCCGCCACCCAGGAAAAAGTCATGCTCAATCGCAGGCGGGTACCGATTTTCAAACCGTCCCGGACACTGAAGCAGAAAATTGATCAGGCAAAGGATGCCTGAGGATGAAATTTGGCAGTAACTTTAATGTTTGTCTAATCACTAAGGAGACTTTATGCCCTGTGGTCGTAAAAGGAAGCGGCGCAAGATAAATACGCATAAGCGTAAGAAGCGTCTGCGCGCGAACCGCCATAAGAAGAAAACTCGCTAGGAATCTGCAAAGGCCATGCAGGTTGGTGGCGGTCAGACTTTCCTGAAACAGTGGTGGCACATGGGGCTGCTGGCAGTCCTGCTGGTGTCACCATTGGGCCCTCTGAAAAGCTGGGGGTTCCAGGCTCACCGCGATATAAATGGCCGGGCAGTGGACTTGCTGTCCGGTCCCCTTGGTGATTTCTTTCAAGCGCACCGTCCCTGGCTGGTGGCCCTCTCCACTGATCCTGATCAGCGGCGTAATTATACCCCCGATGAGGGGCCCAGGCACTATATAGATCTGGAATACTACGGGGTTGCTTCCTTCACGGCCCTGTCGTTCGACAATAAGGTTGCCGAGGAACGTTTCGGCCGGGACAAACTGAAGGAATGGGGCTACCTGCCCTGGCATTTACTGGCTGTTTTGAACGCCTTGAAGGAGGCCATGGCTGCTGATGAATGGGAGCGGGCAATCGTGCTGGCCGCCGATTTGGGTCACTACGTGGGTGATGCCCACATGCCTCTGCATACAACCTCCAACTATGACGGCCAGGATACCGGTAATAAGGGCGTGCATCACCTGTTCGAGGGTGTCATGATGGACCGCTACATGGCCGAATACAAGCCCTCGGGTTTAGCCCTTCTGGAAATTGATGATCCTGCCGCTGCTATATTCGGCTGGCTGAGTGATAGCTATGGATTGATTGATGGCCTGCTGGCTGCCGATACTGAGGCCCGGCGCGGTCTTTCTGATGACCAGATTGAAGTTCTAAAGGCAGGCTATTCCGCTGACCAGGCGGCCATCTCGGAGGAATACATCCAGCGCCTGTATGCGGCAACCGGTTCCATGGCCTGGCAGCAGCTAGCGCTGGCCACTGTCCGGCTCGCTTCGCTGTGGCAGTGGGCCTGGGAGGCAGCCGGCCAACCTCAACCACCCCGGTAAATGGATCCCACCGGTTCTCTCCAGGTTTTAACAGTCTCAGAACTTAACCGGCAGGCTAAGCGTCTGCTGGAAAGCAATTTCACCCCGGTATGGCTGGAGGGGGAGATATCCAACTTCACTCATCACCGTTCGGGACACATGTACTTTGCCTTGAAAGACGAGCGGGCCCAGGTGTCAACGGTAATGTTTGCCGCGGCCAATAGCGCCCTGCCTTTTGTGCCCGCCAACGGCCTGAAAGTAACTACCAGGGGCAAACTGACCCTGTTCGAGCCACGGGGCCAGTACCAGGTGGTAGTGGAAAACATGTATCCCGCCGGCCGCGGCGAACTGTGGCTGCGTCTGGAAGAGCTGAAGAGCCGCCTGGCGCTGGAAGGTTTGTTCGAGGCCGACCGCAAACTTCCACTGCCGGTCTTTCCCAAAATCATTGGCTTGATAACATCACCAACGGGCGCCGCGGTTCAGGATGTGCTGGCCGTGCTCAAGCGGCGGGCGCCGCAGGTCACGGTGGTGGTCCGGCCGACCCTGGTACAGGGCGAGCAGGCCCGGACTGATATCGTCGATGCTCTGCACGAATTTGCTGAATATGGCGAGGCCGACCTGCTAATCATAACCCGTGGCGGGGGATCACTGGAAGATTTGTGGCCCTTCAATGAAGAAGCGGTGGCCCGGGCGGTGGCAGAATGCAATATTCCCACTATCTCAGCGGTGGGGCATGAGACGGACGTCACAATCTGTGACCTGGTAGCCGATATGCGCGCCCCCACGCCATCGGCGGCGGCGGAACAGGCTAGCGGCGAGCGGGAAGGTTACCTGCAGTACCTGGATGAACGGCGTATAGCAGTGGAGCGCGCGGTGCTGCGCCGGATCAGGTCTTATCGCCAGAAGCTGGAGACAACCATGCAACATTACGCGTTCAGGGAACCGGCCAATAAGATTCGTCGGCAGCTGGAATACGTGGTCCGGTTGCGGGCGCGCTTCAGTCAGGCCATACAGCATATCGTAACGGACCGGGGTCGGCAACTGGGTTCAGCCAGCGCCAGGCTGGCAGTGCTCAATCCGCACCAGGTACTTGAGCGCGGCTATACACTGGTGCGGGATCAGTTGACCGGCGCCATAATTTCCAGGAGGAGCAGCCTGGAGCAGCATCAGGCGGTAGCGCTCCAATTCACGGATGGGCGGGCCCAGGCCGAAATCACCAGAGTTGACGGGGAATAAAACATGGCTGGTAAACAGAAAAAAACAGATAAGCCGGTTACCCTGGCTTTTGAAGATGCCCTGGTACGGCTGGATGAGATACTGACCGAGCTGGAAGGCGAGACCACAGATCTGGAAGACTCTTTGGCGCTTTTCGCGGAAGGGCAGCGTCTGGCAGAATATTGCCAGGAGCAGTTGAAGGTGGCCGAGGAAAGAGTGCAATCGCTCATCAAGACATCGGAAGGGTTGATTACCAAACCCGGCCTGGCCGGCGAAGACCCGGAGGCAGACGCATGAAGACCATCGGTATTTTGGGCAATTTCCGCAAACCGGAAATCTGGGAACTGATTCCCAATCTGGTAGGGTGGCTCCTTGAACAGGGCCAACAGGTGGCCATTACCAATCGGCTCACGGGACCTAGTTTTACACCGCCCAGCCAGGTGGCGGTGTATCCGGCCTCGACCCTTGTAAAACACGTAGATTTAATGCTTTCCATCGGTGGTGATGGCACGCTGCTATCCACTATCAGGGTGATCGGCAAAGCCAAAGTGCCTATCCTGGGTATCCACATGGGTGGCCTGGGCTTTCTGGCTGAAGTCAAGGTCACTGATATTTACGCCGCCATTCAACAGGTCCTTGACGACAAATACGAGCTGGAAGATCGCATGATACTGGCGGTCGATCTCCAGCATGAAGGTAACCTGCGGACCTATTACGTAGTCAACGATCTGGTAGTGAACCGGGGCAGTTCGCCACGGTTGCTGGCCACGCAAGTAGAAATATCGGGGCGGCACCTTAATGATTACTTCTCCGATGGCCTGATCGTGGCGACGCCCACGGGCTCCACGGCGTACTCGCTGGCTGCCGGCGGCCCCATCGTGGTGCCCACCCTGGAAGCGTTGACCGTTACTCCTATCTGTCCGCATTCATTGTCGGCCCGGCCGATCGTGGTACCCAGCAGCGACAAGATCGTCATCCGCTTCGAGCCTGAACAGGAGGGTATCGGGATAACCCTCGATGGCCAGATAAAGTTTGAGGTGGACAGTGCAGCGGTGGTGACCGCCCGGAAGGCGGGCTGGTCCGTTCAGATGGTCAAGCTGCCCGACAGCGACTACTACCGGGTGCTGCGCACCAAGATGGGCTGGTCCGGTGAGGCTACCGGTGTGCGGATGTGAGGGGGAATGCGCAGTTGCCTGGAGTAGGTGTGTGAGAAATGGTGGTGGTTCTAGAGCAGATTCTTGAATGCCTCAACTGTCAGACCGGAGTCTTTAATAATGCCGCCCATTCTTTGCGTCTTTGTGGTTTCTTATTCGCCAGTTAGTTTTTCGATGGTTGCCAGGTAGGTTACGATGGCGTCCTTAATGTTTTCCAGTGCTTCTTGTTCAGTATCGCCCTGAGACCAGCAGCCGGGCAGGACAGGGCACCATACAGCGTAGCCTTTGTCAGTCTGTTCTATCTTTACTTTGTATTTCACGGATCCTCTGGATGAATTCCTGCTATGGAATATAAGTCCCTTTTTAAGCAGTTCAACAGGCAAAAGTTGCCCGCTTTGTCAGTCCATCGGTTCAGCCCAGCCGGGCGTAGTCTACGGATTTGGCGTCTGTGCCATTCTTCTCTTAGAATATTTCATAAGCCATTCATCTCCCAAATATTCATAGTAGCAGTGTTGAAATGAGAACCAGCCCTGCCAGCACACCCAGCCCAATCCATACACCGCGCCAGTTCATCAAAATCTGGGCACTGCCATCCGCAATAGGTTGAACAGCCGGGTCAATGTACGTATTCAAGCGGTCTATCGCTGGAGTTGAAACAGACGTGTTTTGGGCTAATGCCTTAAATTCATCAGCGATTTGTACCATTTCATCGCGAGCAGCGTCTGCATGACCAATAAGATCAGTCATTTTCTCGCTTTTGAATACGCGCCTCACTAGTGCTACCAGAATAGGTTCAGGCATCCATTTGAGGATCTTGTGCTTGGCTGGCATGATAGGGATATCGAGTTGCTGCAAAACCTGATAACCTTCCTGAATCGCCCGCTTCATCAACACAATAGCGTCACGGGTGCGTGCTAAACGGTAATTATCACCATCAGCCATGTATAATGCGTTTGCCATCGGGCTGACCTCCGCCACATGAGTCTTAAGCCAAGCATCCATCTGGGAACTGATAGCGACCGGGAATCCAGCACCTTTGAACACACCGGCAATCTGTTCCAACCTTGGAGTGGTGTT
>DAOWIJ010000158.1 GCA_030640955.1 Fidelibacterota bacterium | reverse complement strand
GGCTGATAATGACTTCTTTCTCCTGGGCGACTGTGTTGAGCATAAGCAGGACCGCGGCGGCGTTGTTATTTACGACCACTACTTCTTCACTGCCGGTGAGGGCCGCCGTTAATCCTGCTACCGCCTGTAGACGTTCCCCCCGCTTGCCGCCGGCCAGGTCCAGCTCCAGATTGCTGTAACTGCTTACCGTCTCAACGGCCGCCTCCAACACCTGGGAACCGAGAGGAGCCCGCCCCAATCCTGTGTGTAACACAACACCTGTGCCGTTGATCACCTTCCTCAGGGACGTTTGCACCACATCTGCCAGGGCCAGCCGGGCGGCAGCCTGGACAGCGGCAGCTGGATCTGTCACCTTTTCGCCCTGCTGGAGTCGCTCACGCACCGTCTTAATGGACTGGCGCAACGCATTAACTACTATCTGGCGGGGAACTGAATAATTTTCCGGTGGGAACTCTATCAGGAGATCGGAAACAGCAGGTAGAGATTCAAGGGCCGTACCGGCCCCCGTGGCCGGGTCAGACAAAGTGGTACCTTTTACGTCTAATCTTCCGCATCCTCAAACTCGGTCACTTCGCCCGGTTTTTTCTCCCACAGTCGATGGGAAATGAACAGGTTCACCACATCGGCATCGAATTCATTGAACTTGGCTCCGTTTTCCAGGATGGCGCAGGATTTTTCCACCGGAATAGGTGGTTTGTAGGGCCGGTCCTGGGCTGTCAGGGCATCCCATACATCGGCCACACACATGACACGCGCAGCCAGGGGTATTTCGTCTCCCGAGAGGCCCTTGGGATAACCTTTGCCGTTGGGCCATTCGTGATGGGCGGCAGCATAGGCGGGGACGTGGGCCAGCTTATCGGTAAATGGCAGCTTCTCAAGCAGGTCGTTTGTATGCACTACATGCATCTGAATCTGCTTCCGTTCTTCGTCAGTCAGGTTACCTTTTATCACCGAGAAATTCAGGTATTCCTCCGACTGTATATATAATTGCTTTTCTCCCAGGCCATCAATGAAGGATTTCTTTGCTAACTCGTCCAGGATTTCCTTCTTCTCCGGCGCAAGGTAGCCGGGATTATTCACCCATTGCAGAAATTCCCAGTCCTGTTCCCACTCGGCTATCTCAGCCTTTAGTTGCTCGTCAGGCCCATCCACGGGGCGGCCGTTCTGGGCGTTCCTCAGGGCGCCTCGCATAATCATCATGTCCCGGACCTGTTTGAAGCGCTCTTCCACCAGCTCAAATTTGGCGCCATCCAGCTTCTTGGATTTCTCCAGTACAGCTTCGGGCACACCGATCTTGCCCACATCATGAAGTAAACCCGCTACCCAGACCTCTTCCAACTCTTCCGGCGAGAACTGCACATCAGCATAGGGGCCATCCTTCTCCAGGTTTATCTGCTCGGCGATACGTCGGGATAAATTGGCGACCCGGCTGGAATGGCCCGCCGTGTGAGGGCTTCGGGCATCGATGGCTTTGACGGTATAAACCACCAGGGCCTTAAACAAGTTCTCAATATCGATGATCAGTTGGGCATTATTAATGGCCACTGCCGCCTGGCTGGCCAACGAACGCACCATGGCTTCGTATTTCTTGTCAAAGGGGATGCGCTCACCGGTTTCATTCAGAGCGTTGATGAGCTGCAGTACGCCGATCACTTTATCCGTGTGATCCCGCATGGGAATAACCAGCATGGATTCGGTGCGATAACCGGTCATTTCATCATACTTCTTCGGTCCGGTAAAGTCATATCCTTCAGCTACATAAACATCGGGGATATTGACCACTTCACCGGTGATCGCCACCGAGGCAGAGACATTGGCGTGATTGGGCTTACCGTCTTTTTCCAGGGGCACCGGGGGCACATTGATTTTAATGTCGGTGGTGCCACCGGCATAATAACCTGTAGATTCGGTTTGCATGATCTCAAATTTCAGGGTGTGCTTTTCCTCGTCCACCCGGTAGAGTGTGCCCGCGTCACAATTGGTGAAGCGCCGGGTCTGGACCACAATCATTTCCAGCAGCTTGTTCAGATTCTTTTCACTCGATAGGGCGATACCGATCTCATTGAGGTGCTCCATTTCGGCCTCAACGTTCGCCAACTTCCGTTCCAGGTTCTGGTATTCGGAGCTTTTATTGCCGCTGGATTGATCGTTCATAAGACAGGAAATGTACCGCTACAGGAAAGGAGAATCAATGGAAATGCATCGATTCTGATTAAGATTACAGTAAATACTACCCTGATTTGTATATAGCTAAAGGACATCAGATCACAGGGGAGCCAGGGAACGTTTCAGAAGCCAACCGGCCCATAGCCCGGGTATCAGTAGCAGGCCCATAACCAGGAATATGGCGGCGGTGCCCCAGGCATCCCCAACAGCACCCGCCAATGTGGCCGCTAAAGCTCCTACGCCAAAAGCCAATCCGTGGAAAATGCCGAAGAGGGTGCCGCGCTGCCGGGCGCTCGAAAAATCAGATATCAGGGCATTGGTCACCGGCTGATAAGCAAAACTCAAAACACCCCAGGCGATGGCCATAATCACCAAGGCCATGCCCGTCGTATAGGTCATGAGGATTAAGAGGGGAATATTGCCCAGTATGATGAGCCACATAAGTCTTGGCCGCGCGTACCGGTCTCCCCAGTAGCCTCCCAGTATTTGCCCGAACATTCCGCTGGCCAGCACCAGGGCTGTCAGCAGACCACCCACCAGGATGGGCGCCACCGAGTCAGTGAAACTGTTGGACATGTGCAGCGGCATGAAGCTCAATACGCCCCGGTGGGCCAAACCCATGCATATACCGCCGATATAAATGGGTATGAGCGGGCGCAGCCGGGTCGGACGGCCGGCCTGGGGATGATCCGGTGATTCGTGGCCCCGCTCAGTGGTAGTGGCTGTCAACAGGTACATACCAGCTGCCAGCGCGAAAAATCCAAAGAGCATAAATG
>DAOWIJ010000258.1 GCA_030640955.1 Fidelibacterota bacterium | reverse complement strand
GGGCCACTTTAGGGTCGCGGAATTCCTCCAGGTATTTCACGAGCCGGTGTTCCCCGGAGGTATCTCACCGTCGCCCTCTGTTATAGACAGCAGCTCATCCCAGGTCTCGATGGATTTCAAGGCTTCTTCCTCATCCAGAATACTGATGGCAAAGCCCGCGTGGACGATGGCATAATCGCCTACTTTTACTTCCGGCAGATATGCCAGGCAGGCCTTGTTGATGACGCCGCCATAATCGAGGCGGCCCATACTGAGACCAGCTTCCTCATAGATCTCAACCACTTTGCCGGGAATTGCTAAGCACATTTACGGACCACCTGATTCTTTGTCAGCTATTTTATTTTGAGGTTGTGGCAGCCTTTTTGGGGCGGTTGGCATCCAGCCATTCAAACCAGCTATCCAGACCATCGCCAGTGGTTGCGCTGATAGTCAAAAAGCTCAGGGAGGGGTTCACTTTAAGGGCATTTGACTTGAAAACATCCGCATCAAAATCAACATACGGGAGCAGATCCGATTTATTCAGGATACATAGCTGGGTGCCTTGCAGAATAGTGGGGTACTTGAGGGGCTTATCCACTCCTTCGGTGGTACTTACTATCACGACCCGGGCCGTCTCTCCCAGATCAAACAAGGCCGGGCACACCAGATTGCCCACATTCTCGATGGCCAGAATAGAATTTGCAGCGGGAGTTAGTATTTCCAGTGATTGCTTGACCAGTAGCGCGTCGAGGTGGCAGCCCGTGCCGGTGTTTACCTGCACCGCTGTGGCGCCGGCGTCATCGATCCGGTCGGCGTCCAACGTGGTCTGCTGGTCACCCTCTATAACATACCATTCACCTGGACCGGAGTATTCCCGGATGGTCCGCTCCAGCAATGTTGTTTTACCGGCCCCCGGTGAGCTCATCAGATTGAGGGTAAAAATGTTCTTGGCTTCTAAAAGCCGGCGATTCTCAAGTGCAATCCGGTCGTTCAGCTCCAGAATATTGGTCTGGACTGAAATGGTCTCCTTGACTGCATGAGTGTGGCCGTGGGTGTGGCCGTGGGAGTGGTCATGGTCGTGATCGTGGCCGTGTAGGTGGTCATGGTCGTGATCGTGGCCGTGTGGGTGCTTATGGCTGCCCCCTACTTTTTTGATGGTAGCTTTTTCGCCATTCGGTTGACCACACCCACAGCTATCACACATCAGGCAGCCCTTTCAATTTCGATCTCAACAACTTTTAACTGATCCCCGGTATGCATTGTTAAATAGTATTCCGGGCACTGGGGACAGGCCTCTAATATAGCATTCATCGGGTACGCTTGGTGACAGTTGGGGCAGTTGCCTTCCGCGGCCACCTCGTCAATATGGATTGCGGCGTGGTCGGCCACCGTGTCACTCTTAGCCACTTCCAAACAGAATTCCAGGGAGTGTATCATTACTCCAGCCAAACTGCCGATCTGCAGAAATATGTCCTCCACCGAATCGACCTCATGATCATGGGCGGTCTTCTCGACGATCCTCAGAATATCAAGGGCAATGGACATCTCGTGCATCAGTTAGAACCTTGTCGAATTTACAGTTATTCAGACTAACTATTACACGTCTCTATTACTTTTTACTGGGCTAGTTGCCGATGACTCACAACCGATTGAACGGCTGGAGCACAATGCCACCAAGTGAATGATCCTGGCTTTAATATTGCCAGGATGCCACCCAGACCTGACCCAGCGAAATACCGCCGTCATTCGGTGGTAGCTGCCGGGGCAGATAGACCTTGAAACCAGCCTCCTTCAGGCGCTTGGCTCCCAGTTCGTACAGGATTTTATTCTGGAAGCACCCACCTGACAGAGCAACCTCTGCCAGGCCGGACTTCCTGGCCACGGCAACCATGATTTCGATGAGCGTTCCGTGAAAGCGGGCCGCGATAGATTCAATGGAACTACCCCGGTCACGGTCGGCAATAATTGCTGCGATCATGGGCGCCCAATCAACCACATCGCCGGCGCCCCAGGGATAGGGTGATCCGATCCGGCCATGGGCGGCAAATTCGAGTTTCATGGCGGTCTGACCTTCAAACGCTGTCACCTGTCCCAAGCCGAGTAAAGCAGCAACACTGTCGAACAACCTGCCAACGCTGGAGGTTAACGGGGCATTGATATCCTGCCTCAGATTTGCCTCGATCAGCCGCAACTCGCTTTCCTCAAAACCGTGTGCGAAGTGAAACGGTTGCCCTATGGTATGCAGTAGTCCCAGGGCTGACCGGCGCGGTTCGAGGGCAGCAACATCACCGCCTGGGAGCCGAAAGGGGCGCAGGGACGCAAAACGCTGGAAGTCACCTTTCTCGCAAATAAGGAACTCCCCACCCCAGACCGTTCCGTCTGAGCCGAGACCGGTGCCGTCCCAGGCGATCCCCAGCACCGGTCCTTCAAGTGCGTGCTCGGCCATTACCGACGCGATATGGGCATGATGGTGCTGTACCTGCACGGTGGGCAAGTTAAGGTTGCGGGCAAATTGCGAGGACAGATAGTCGGGATGGAGATCGCAGGCCACGATTTCCGGTGTGAAGTCATACAGCCGCGGCAGGTCTTCAACGATGGCGTGAAAGGCGTTGTGCGCTTCGGGTGTCGAGAGGTCCCCGATATGTTGACTGATAACCGTTTGTCGGCCCATAGAGATGGCAATGGTATTTTTGAAGTGGGCGCCCACTGCCAGGACATTCGGCAGCTTGCGCCGGTGGTAATGGGGGGCGGGAGCATAACCCCGCGCCCGTCGCAGATACTGCACGCCATTAGCGGTCAGGCGAATTACCGAGTCATCCACATAGCGGGCTATGGAGCGATTGTGCGATAAGATATCATCAGCGATTGAGGTCAGCTTATCCCGTGCTTCGGCGTTGCTGGTGGCAATAGGTTCGTCATGGAGGTTGCCGCTGGTACACACTACTGGAAAATCGAATTTGCCTAATAAAAGGTGATGGAGTGGCGAATAGGGCAGCATGGCGCCCAGGCAGGGGTTTCCGGGGGCCACGGAAGTTGCCAGGCCAGCGCCGGCTTTCTTGTATAGCAATAAAATCGGCGCCACGACTGAAGTGAGAAGTGCGATTTCCTCGGTGTTCACACTACAATACTGTTGCAGGCAGGCAAGGTTGGGGAACATGACGGCGAAAGGCTTGGCTTCCCGGTGTTTGCGCCGGCGCAGTTCCTTGACGGCAGCCTCATTCCGGGCATCACACAGGAGTTGATAGCCACCAATACCTTTTAAGGCTAAAATCTTTCCCTGCCGGATGATATCCGCGCAATAATCGAGCACAACCCCGCTCGCCGTGGCATTGTGACCATCGATTCCAATCCGGGGGCCACAAACGGGACAGGCATTGGGCTGCGCGTGGAAACGCCGGTCGCCGGGGTCTTCATATTCGCCCTGGCAGTCGGGACACATGGTGAAATTGCGCATCTCCGTATTCGGTCGATCGTAGGGTATGTCATTGATGATTGAGAAACGCGGTCCGCAATTAGTGCAGTTGGTAAACGGATATTGGAAGCGCTGATCGCTCGGATTATTTATTTCTGCCAGGCAATCGGGGCAGGTGGCCAGGTCCGGCAGGATAGCCACAGATTTATCGGTAGAAGGGTCACTCTCGCGGATCACAAACTCGGTCTCACCTGGTACCGGGTCAATCATCTGGTGGTCGAAACCGGCGATGTGAGCCACTGCTGGAGCGTCTGCCACAACCCGCCGGATGAACTCGTCCACGTCGCCTGCCTGGCCTTGTATTTCGCCGATCACTCCCAGGGATGTATTGGCGACATGCCCGGTGAGGCGCAGCTCGCGGGCCAGACGGTATACAAAGGGCCTGAAGCCGACCCCCTGCACCGTGCCCGTGATCGTTATGCTGATGCGATCATGCAATTTGTAAACCCGGCACCCGCGTTGGCGCATAAATCAGTGGTAATCACGGCCCGAAGCTAAATCCACATGGCCACGCACAAAACCTTTATTCAATCGGTCACTTTGGTCTGCAAACCCCGCCGTAGGCGGGATTCCCATCCAATATCGAGTATCTAGTATCGAGTATCAAGTATCCAACATCCAGCCCCACCGCCCCTCTCGCACCTTGAGGCTTGAGCCTTGGGACTCGTAACTCGGAACCCGAAACCCGTAACACTCTTCCCCCTGCCTCTTGTCATCGCGATCCCGAACCTTCGGGAGTGGCGATCCGCCCAGGGCCGCTGCGGCGTTTATCAGCGCCAATGCCCGGCTGAATAAGTTGCTGGGTTTCCAAGGAAACGGCCTATGTGAGGAAGTAGGTATCGGGAGCAGTTATGAATATTACTGAGTATCTCCCAAATGTCCGACACTAGTCCATAATCGGCAGAGGTGTATAATTCTTACAGATAGTATCGACGCCCATTCTAATTATTAGTGCGGATAATACAACCGCAATAATTGTAATACCTATTTTTCGTTCGTTTAGCATATTGCAGACGTTTTCAGAAATGAATTCACCACCAAGTAAACCGCCT
>DAOWIJ010000274.1 GCA_030640955.1 Fidelibacterota bacterium | reverse complement strand
TCAGCTGCCGCTGGATCAGTCTGATAGTATTCAGCAACTGGGAAAGCCCCTCCATGGCGTAGTATTCGCACTGAATGGGGATCAGCACCGAATGCGAGGCCGTCAACGCATTCACCGTCAACAATCCCAGCGACGGCGGGCAGTCGATGAGAATGTACTCATATCTGTTGTTCATATCCACCAGAGATTTCTTCAGGATATACTCACGGGCCAGCATCCCCACCAGTTCAACTTCCGCTCCAACCAACTGGTGAGTTGCGGGAGCCAGATCAAGATGATCCAACTGCGTCTGTATAATCACATCGGAAATGATGGCGTTCCTGGTCAGTATGTCATACACGGAATGCTTTACTTTGGCGGGATCGATACCGATTCCGCTGGTGGCGTTGGATTGTGGATCCAGATCGATGAGCAATGTGGGAGTCTCGGAGGCTGCCAGTCCAGCCGCCAGGTTGACAGCGGTGGTGGTCTTGCCCACGCCGCCCTTCTGGTTGGCGATAGTAATAATTTTAGATTTGTTTGCCATGAAATGCCGAAATTGCGCCTATTGTTAGCAGGAAAGTTTACTAGTTGCCCTGAGCACACGCAAGGAAAGGCACCGGGCGTTCCGGTTCCCCGCGGGAGGATTGACTTGCGCTACTTTAAGAGACACTCTAAATTCATCGCAACAATTATTGTCTTATGTTTCTAGCAGAAGTAACCGGTACAGTCTGGGCCACAAAAAAGGTTGATAACCTGGCCAACTTGCGCTTCCTGGTGGTCAGGCCGGGCAAGCTGCATAAAAAAGCGGACGATGAGTACGTCATCGTGGCTGACGTTCTGGGCGCCGGACCCGGCGAGCAGGTGATCTGTGCCTACGGTCATGCCGCCCGCCGTGCTATCTGCCCGGAGAACCCGTCATCACTTTCCATTGAGGCCGCTGTTATCGGCATTGTTGATAAACTGGATATCACCGAAACGTCCACCGAATCATGAGCCCTTTACCCGACCACGACCAACTGCGCGACCTGGTAAAGAAGCGGCTGGGCCCCGACGCCACCGATGAGATAATCGACTCGGTGGTGAGCCGGGTGACCGACCTGCTGCGCCGGCAAGCAAGCGTAGCGGCTCCCCAAGCCGGGCCACCGGAGCAGTCCCGGCCCGACAGCGGACGGGTGATCGTCTCGGTGTTCGGCGTGAACCAGCCGGGTATCGTGGCCAAAGTATCCCAGATCATCGCTGAACACGG
Organism: Fidelibacterota bacterium; assembly: GCA_030640955.1. Taxonomy (GTDB): domain Bacteria; phylum Fidelibacterota; class Marinisomatia; order SCGC-AAA003-L08; family TS1B11; genus DAOWIJ01. The sequence goes on along the minus strand of DAOWIJ010000274.1, from coordinate 12,826 downwards.
CTGCGACATCATGGATATATCCCAGAAACTGATGCAGGAGTTTTTCACCATGATCCTGGTGGTGGATCTGACCTCGGCCGACACCACTTTCGAGCGCCTGCAGGGCGAGTTCCAGCAGTTGGCTGAATCGCTGGGCGTCCGCATATTCGCCCAGCACGAAGACGTCTTCAACGCCCTGAACCGCCTCTAGCCGACCATATGTCCTGGACCACCTCCGAGATCATCGAAACGCTCCGCATGACCGAAGTGGAGCACCTTGACATTCGCACGGTGGCCATGGGCATCAGCCTGCGGGGCCTGACCGCCGACGATCCCAAAACCGCCGCCCAGCGGGTCTATGACCGGGTCTGCCAACGGGCCGAACGCCTGATACCAACCGTTAATAGTCTTTCCAACCAGCTGGGCATACCGGTGGCCAACAAGCGTGTTTCCATTACACCGGTGGCGGTGGCATTTGACAATCTGGACCGATCTGGATTGATCGAAATTTCCCATTCTCTGGACAAGGCCGCTGAGTCCGTGGGAGTGGATTTCATCGCCGGATTTTCCGCCCTTGTGGACAAGGGCTGCACAGTGGGAGACGACAGCCTGATGGCCGCCATTCCAGAGGCCATCGGCAGTACTCAACGGGTGTGTGGATCGGTGAACGTGGCCTCCAGCCGGGCGGGCATCAACCTGGACGCCATCGCCACCATGAGCCATGCCATCAAAGATCTGGCTGAGTATACCAGGGACCAGAACGCCATAGGCTGCGCCAAACTGATGATGTTCTGCAACGTACCGGAGGACAATCCCTTCGTTGCCGGGTCCTTCCACGGCATAACCGAACCGGAGACAGTCATCAACGTGGGCGTATCGGGTCCCGGCGTGGTGCTCGACGCCGTGCTGCGGGCCGGCGAGGTGGACGTCCAGGCATTGGCCGAACAGATCAAGCTCTCCGCCTTCAAGATGACCCGCGCCGGGGAGCTCATCGGTCGCCGGGTGGCTACGGAACTGGGCATACCCTTTGGCATCGTGGACCTGAGCCTGGCCCCCACTCCCGAGCCGGGCGACTCGGTAGGCGAAGTGCTCAAGGCCATTGGTCTGGAGGACGTGGGCGCTCCCGGCAGTACCGCCGCCCTGGCCCTGCTCACCGACGCCATGAAACGCGGTGGTCTGATGGCCTCGTCGTCCGTGGGCGGCCTGAGCGGCGCCTTTATCCCCGTGAGCGAGGATATAGCTATGATCGAGGCCGTGGAAAAGGGCCATCTCTCCCTGGAAAAACTGGAGGCCATGACGGCGGTCTGCTCCGTGGGCCTGGACATGGTGGCCGTGCCCGGCGACACCCCCGCCGACACCATCGCGGGCATCATCGCCGACGAATGCGCCATCGGCATGGTGAACCACAAGACCACCGCCGTGCGCATCATACCGGCGCCCGGCAAAGTGGTGGGCGACGTGGCCGATTTCGGCGGACTGCTGGGCAAAGCCCCCATCATGCCGGTGAGCCAGCTGTCCCCGAGCCGCTTTATCGGCCGCGGCGGGCAGTTGCCCCAGGCCATTACCGGGGTTAAGAACTAGGGGCTGGAGAGATGAGGCTTGAGGCTGGAGGCTCAGAAGAAGTGGCAGTAGCAGTGGCAGTAGCAGTGGCCGGCCAAAACCTCGCGCTATCCCGCCAACGGTGGGGCCAGATGCGAAAGAAAACCCATCCTTCCCGCTGACGCGGGTTCCTGCCCCTCGCCTTTGGCGTGGCAAGCTTCTAAGGGAAGGATTAATGACGCCACCACATATCGCAGCACAATCCCGCATTTCCTCTCTTGAAAGCATGTCCCGCCGAAGGCGGGAGGAGGGAACTCGCAAAGTGAAGGGAGAAGAGGAAAAAGACTAATCAGGCAATTTTCAATTAGTGTTATGCTGCTTGAACATTAAATAACCATTTAGAATAAGCTGCCTGCACTTCTCTAAGGAACTTGCTGAACGATTTACTATTGTTTTGCATCACTAATGGGTCTAAAGAGGAAAGAATACTTTGTGCAAGTGACGGGCTTTTAAGGTTAATAGGCCTACGAGCTCGTTGGATAAGCCACTTTGTTGGGCTACTTACTTCAATGTCAACATTATGCCAAATGCATTCATTTAGGTCAATATTGAAAAGATCAAGTGCTGATAGTTTCCTCGGATCGGCGAGCCACCACGATTCGAATTTTTGGATTTGAACGATAACAGCATACATTTCTGGCATCGGTTTAAACGCCTCTGCATGACTGCGCGATTCTTTCCATCCGCTTATACGCTCACTAATTACATGACAAACCTCCGCACAACCATCCCATGAACCCTCATTCAATGCATCCTTTAAATCAACCGTCACAATTACCGCGAAGGGATGTTTGGATCTAATCAAATCATCCAAGTGTTCTTCAAGATTTTCAAGGATATTGCCAAAGCCTCTCGCATTCGCAACCGGAACATGAAGATTTTTAACACCACATATCCTAGCGACGATTCCAGGATATGATATATGCTCACCGTGACCCTCAACAATAAAGCCAATAGGAGGTCGTACAGAAATATGCATATCAGGTGACATCATGGGGATAACCTCCCAAGAGGCCTTTCACCCAGAGACGACCAAGCTCGCCTGAGGAAATAGAATCGGATGCAACAATGTCGGAAACTTTCTGTAGCTTAGTTCCTTCTTTGTTGGTCCTAACTACTGCCACCACTTCATGCGGTATTGCTGCTTCAAGTACTTGTGGTGAGTGAGTGGTTATAATAACCTGAATACCTCTTCTATCAATCGCGTCCCTGATATGATCGAATAAGTATCTAATTGCCCAAGGGTGAAGTCCACGTTCAGGTTCCTCAATAATAATAGTATCGTCTGAGGGGTGGCTTTCAATAGCAATAAGTATTGCCAAGGAACGAAGCGCACCATCAGAAGCATCCCATGATTCCACCGGACGTCCTTTGGGTGTTTCCATGAATTCAATATACTCCTTGCCGCTTCGTAAAAGATTATTCCGTACATCATAAGCGTATGGAAAGATGTCCTTAAGTGTTGACAGGATACGGTCCCAGCTAATATTACTTTTTTTATCGCGAGTCATCCATCTCACTATGGCTGGAAGATTTTCACCAGTTGAGTTTAGCTGCGTATCTGTCGTCGGTTGCTGATCACCACGCAACGAAGTAATATGAAAGTCAAAGCGCTTTATGTTGCGAGCAGTGCCTCTAAATGCACTAGCCTGGGGGGATCGAGAGAGAAAAAAACTGCCTAATTGCTGGATGGTCTGGGAACTGGTAATCTGATCTTCATCTACATTTGATCTCTTACGACCCTCAGAAAGAAAGGCCTTAAGACTGTCTCGAGTGCCAAGGGTTACTCCCATTCCCTCAACGAACCTGAAGCCTAACCACTCAACATAACCTAATGCGTTAAAGTCGCTGATTTTCGGTTTCGTAGTGATTTCTAATTCGTTCGCGGCGGTTCGGGCAAATTTGATTGAAGATTGACGCCCTCTACTCCAGTTGGATATTGGTCTAGAATCGTCTTGTTTGTCTGTATCGAGTGCTTCGGCAACAGCAAGAGGCTGGGTGAATTCCAAATGTTCCTTGATGTGCCGAATATTATTCCTTGATGCTGTCCGGAAACGTAATTCATGAATACCGCCGGGTAATTTAAAATTTGAGCGATAAAACTTATTTGGAGGAGTGAGCTTTAGTTCATATCGTACAATAGTATCAGTACCGCTTAATTTCTGATAAGGTATTGCTTTTGGAATAATTGATCTTTGTCCTCCTTGTGCACCTACGGCAGATGATAGATCGCCTCTATGAATATCAGATATAAATTCTAAAGCCCTCACAACATTAGTTTTGCCAGACCCATTCGCTCCGACAATAATTGTTAATCCAGTATCCGAGAACTCAATTTCTGCATTAAATATACTTCTGAAGTTTTCTATGTGTAAACGAGAGATCATCCTAGTCCCCTCTTAGCCCTCTTGGCCCGTGTTCCCCAATACCGTCGTCCATTGATCATTGGCGAATCCTTCAGGCTATTTCCTTTTGCAATAATTCCTTCACCGGCTTCATGCTGTCACGCCCCTAAGGATACCCACACCTGAAATATACAATCGTTAAGGTTTAATCACCAGCCATCAAAAACTGATGTGACTATTACAAATGCCCCACATTCCCCCTTTCCCCGCCTATGGCGGGATTGAGCGAACTCACCCCAGACACCTTCCCCGCCTTTGGCGGGACAGGCGTGTCGTCCCCAATTTTTCCCTTGCAATTACGTACATTATTGCGTACGTTTGACCCGTGAAAACGACAACCATTACCAACGCCCGGACTAAGCTCTACAAGCTGGTGGACGCTGCCGCCGAGCACCACGAGCCGATCCAGATTACCGGCAAGCGGCACAACGCCGTGCTGGTGGGCGAGGACGACTGGCGCAGCATCCAGGAGACGCTATACCTGCTGGCTATCCCCGGTATGCGGGAATCCATTGTGGAAGGGCTGGAAACACCGCTGGAGGAAACTACGGAGCAACTTGACTGGTGAGCTGGCGGCTCGTCTTTACCCGCCAGGCCCGGAAAGACGCCCGTAAAATCGCCCAGGCCGGACTGAAGCCCAAGGCCGAGGCACTGCTTGATATCCTGCGGGACGATCCCTTTCAATCACCACCGCCCTTCGAGAAGCTGCTGGGTGATCTGTCAGGCGCCTGCTCCCGGCGCATCAATATCCAGCACCGGCTGGTATATCAGGTTCTGGAAGATGTTAAGACAGTCAAGGTGCTGCGCCTGTGGACGCACTATGAGTAGGGTCGGGAAGGTTTCGGGTTCCGAGTTCCGAGTTACGAGTTCCGAGTATCCAACATCCAGCCCCGCCGCTGGCGGGGTTCCATCCAATATCCAATATCGAGTATCCAGTATCGAGTATCGAGTCCCAAGCCTCTAGCCCCAAGTCTCCAGCCTCTAGCCTCTAGCCAGCGACTTCGGGCGCCAGGTCCGGGGGCTCATCCTGCTTACCGGCTGGCACCGGCAGGTCTTCCACTTTGCGCAGCATATTGATCAGCCAGGTGATACCGACGAAGGAGGCCACTACGGCCGAGATAAACATACTGTACCAGACCCACACCACCGGTTTGTGCAGATATTGACTGAAGTAGATCGCCAGGGGCGCGCTGAGTCCTACCACCCGCAGGGTTGTGAGCACCAACATGGGCAGGCCCCGGCCCATGCCCTGCATGATGCGGCCGCTCATCATCCCCAGGGGTATTAGCGGGAATATGAAGGCTACCACCCGCAGGTAGGACACGCCATAGCCCAGTATTTCCGGGCTGGCCCGGAAGACCTTCATCGCCAGTGGGGCCGAGACGTAAATGATTACTCCGGCAATCAAGCCGATAGTCACGGCCCGGCTGATACTCAGGCGGACGATCTCCCGGAGCTTGTCGTACTCGGCGGCGCCGAAGAACATGCCCACCAGGGTTACGCAGCCCGTAGCGATGGCGATGATAGGCATCAGTACCAGCATCTCCAACCGCCCGGCAATCTGGTAGGCCGCCACCGCCTGGAATGAATAAGTGCTCAGAATCTTGTTGAATATAGCCGCACCGGCCGACATAAGAATGAACGACAGGGAAGCGGGAACGCCGATTTGCAGTATGGCGCCGAAGATGGACGGATTGAACGAGAAATTGCGCAACCGGAACCGTACGTAAGTGCTTTTACGGAAGATCACCAGGTAGATGAATATAACAAACACCGCCAGCTGGCTGATAAAGGTCGCCACGGCAGCGCCAACCACGCCTAAGTCCAGTCCAAAGATCATGATCGGGTCGAGGATGATGTTCAGGATCGTGCCGACACCCATGATCTTCATGGGCCGCATGGTATCGCCCTCGCCGGTGAGAATGCCCCTGAAGAATGAGGCCATCACCAGGAATGGCAGCGACGCGCAGACGATGCGGAAATAGGCCCAGGCCAGACTGTGCACCTCACCTTCGGCCCCCGCCAGCGACAGCATCTGGGGTCCGATTATAAAGCCTGCCAGTGACAGTCCGGTACCCAGGAAAAGCCCCATTGCAACGGCGTGTTCGGCGGTGTTGTCGGCGCTGGTTTTATCGTCGGCCCCGATAACGCGGGCCAGAACCGCGGTCACCCCCGATGCCAACCCCATGGTCATGCCAAAGGCGAAAAACAGCAGTGGCATATTGAAGGCCAGGGCCGCAATGGCATTTTCACCCACCCAGCCGACAAACATCATGTCCGTTATGGAGTAGAGGGTGTGGATGGCCATGCCGCCCAGTACCGGCAGACTCAGCCTCCACAATGCCCGGCGCGGATTGTCCAGGAACTCGCTAAGCTTGGATTGATTCTGGCCCTGATTGGATTTCATTAGTATGAAAGTTAGGTAGCCTACGACGTACTTATAGAACACCTTTGATGCCGTCAGTCCCCGGAAGCTCCGCATATAAGTTGTGCACAGCGAGATCAGCGGATTAACTTTAGCGCTGTTGTTTCAGAATTCTCGTTGTACTATTTACCATATTAAAGAAACCAAACATAGATGTTAAGTAGACTTTCACCGCGTTTAGCCATTATTACAATTGTGTTCCTATGGGTCGTCTGGGCTCTATTGCCAACCTTCGAATATGCCAGCCTCTCGGAGGATGATAAAGAGGCCATGCGCACCGAGGGTACTCTGGTTAACCTGCAAAACAAGATTATCAATCTGGGTCTCGATTTACAGGGTGGCATCCATCTGGTGCTGGAAGTGGACATACCCACCCTGATCCGTAATCTGGCCGAACGCAAGGACGAGCAATTTGAAACCATGCTCCGGCGGACCAGTGAACTCGCCACTGGCACCGACGCGGATTTCTTCGATGTCTTTGAGCAACAGGTGGCCGAGCACAATGTACGCCTGATCTATCATTTCTCGAATTATGGCACAAAAGTCCCCGATATTATCGTCGGCCTCCGTGATGAAGCCGATGACGCCATTAACCGCGCCCTGGAGATCATCCGCAACCGTGTGGACGAATTCGGTGTGGCCGAGCCTACCATCCAGAAGGCCGGTCACCGCCGTATTATTGTTGAGTTGGCAGGCATTAAAGACCCGGCACAGGCCCGTAATCTGATCCAGAACACCGCCCTGCTGGAGTTCAACCTGATGCAGGACCTGGAAGTGGCCCGCGATGTCATGCTCAAGCTGGACGAGATCATCAAGGCTACCGGTGAGACCGGGTTGGTAGCAACGGAAACAGGCCAAACCGCTGAGCAGGACATTCCCGATGATGAGGGACTGGAAGCGCTGCTGGGCTCCACCGGTGATACTACTGCATCAGTGTCGGAACTTGGGATTTCAGCTGACGTATTATCGGACCATCCCTTCAGCGGCTATGTGAACGTGGCAGGCCAGAACCTGGTAGTGGCGCAGCGCTATCGTTATGCCGTCGAATCGCTGCTGGAGCGCCCCGAAGTGCAGGCCTCCATCCCCAGCGATGGCGTATTCCTGTGGAGCAACCGGGCCGAACCCCTGTTTCAACAGAACACCAACGAGAATTTCTACTCGCTCTATTACCTTTACAGTGAACCCGGGCTCACCGGGGGCGTTATCACACAGGCCAAGGCCGACATCGGCGGCATGGGCGGGTCCTCATCCAACCAGCCGGTGGTAAACGTCCAGATGAACAATGAAGGCGCTAAAACGTGGGCCCGGCTTACCGGCGCCAACGTGGGTCGCCGGGTTGCCCTGGTGCTTGATAAGAAAGTCCATATGGCGCCCGTAATCAAGGGCAAAATTCCTGGCGGTTCCACGGAAATAAGTGGCTTGGAGAGTATGGACGAGGCCAAGCTGACCGCCATCGTCCTGCGGGCCGGTTCTCTGCCGGCTCCGGTTAACATCATCGAGGAACGTTCCGTGGGACCCAGCCTTGGTCATGATTCCATCCGCAAGGGCATCAATGCGGTGCTCCTGGGCGGGGTAATAGTAATCCTGTTCATGCTTATATATTATCGCGGCAGTGGATTCGTGGCAACCCTCGCTGTGTTCTTTAACATATTTGTGGTGCTGGCTGCCCTGGCCTCACTGCGCGCCACGCTGACACTGCCCGGCATCGCCGGATTGATTCTGACCGTTGGCATGGCAGTGGACGCCAATGTGCTTATCTTTGAACGCATCAGGGAGGAGCTTGATAAAGGCAAGTCGGTGCGGGCCGCCATTGAGAGCGGCTACGGTCGGGCTACAATCACCATCATCGATGCCAATGTCACTACTATCCTGGCGGCCCTGGTACTTTTCCAGTTCGGCACCGGTCCACTTAAGGGATTCGCCATTACCCTGTTCTGGGGTATCGCAGCCTCTATGTTTACAGCCATTTTTATGACCAGGACAATCTTCATGGCTGTCACTCAAAGTCCTAAAGTTAAAAGTCTGAGTATCTGATTATGCGCCTACTAGCGAATGTAAATCTTGATTTTCTCGGCAAAAGAAGATTTGCCGGCATACTTTCCCTGGGAGTCATTGTTCTGGGCCTGGCTTCGCTGCTGGTTAAAGGCGGTCCCATGTTGGGGATCGACTTCACCGGGGGTACCCTGGCACAGCTGCAACTTAGAGAACCAGCCGATTTAGCCAGCATGCGGGAGCAACTGCTGTCAGTCGGATTCACCCGTCCGATACTTCAGCAGTTTGGCTCTCCGGAAGAAATTCTGGTGCGCGTACCATCCGCGGAAGCGGGCGATGATTTCACGGATCGTCTGCGCGCCGCCTTGACAGAGACTGACTTTGAAATCAGACGGCTGGAGACCGTAGGTCCCAAGATCGGCGAAGAGCTGCGCAGCAAGGCCTTTCAGGCCGTCCTGTTTGCCCTATTTGGCATCCTTATTTATATTGCCCTGAGGTTCGACCGCTACTATGCAGTCGGTGCGGTGGCAGCCTTAACACATGATGTACTGATCACTTTAGGCATTTTTTCGCTGCTCAACCTGGAAATCGATCTGGCTATCATCGCCGCCTTCCTGACCATTGTCGGCTATTCCCTCAACGATACTATTGTGGTTTTCGACCGCGTACGGGAAAATATTAAAATCAATCGCAAGACCGAATTGTTCACTACTGTCAACAGTTCCATCAATGAGACCCTCAGTCGCACCATTATTACTTCGCTCACCACTTTCGCCGTCGTACTGGTCCTCTATCTGATCGGTGGCGAGGTGATCAAATACTTTTCATTCGCCCTCATCATTGGAGTTATCGTCGGAACGTATTCGTCGATCTATGTTGCCTGCCCCATTATGGCCATACTGGAAACCAGGGCGCAGGCGCGAGCAGCAAAATAAATGACCCTGGCCATAATAGTTATGGCCTGTTTACAAATCCGCGCAAATAAAATGGACTAGTTATGCCGGTTACAGCTGTTATTGGTGGACAATGGGGAGACGAAGGCAAAGGCAAAATTGTTGACTCCCTCTGTGATGGAATGGACGTGGTAGCCCGCTATCAGGGTGGAGCCAACGCCGGACATACGGTAAAGATCAACGACGATACATTCATTCTCCACCAGGTGCCATCCGGTATCCTGCATGAGGGCGTTACCTGTATTCTGGGATCGGGCATGGTGGTTGATCCGGTTGCGCTTATGGATGAGATTGACAGCCTCGAGCAGCTCGGCATTGATACGACTGGCCGCATCCAGCTGGCCTATAACGCCCATATCGTTACGCCCATCCATAAGGCCATGGACCGCGCCACCGGCGGGGTCATCGGCACTACACAGCGAGGTATCGGTCCGGCATATAGTGATAAAGCTCGCCGGTGGGGCATTAGAGCGGTTGATCTCAGGGACCTGAAAAAAATCGGCAAGTTTATCCTGGACCGTCTGAAAATCAGTGTCCAACAGGGTGAAGTCGATAGCAGTACTCTGGGTGAACTTAAACCTGAAATTGAAAGTTTTCTGCTGGCCGCAAACCGGGTGGTTCCACTCCTGGATGATACTATTGGATCGTTGCAGGGTGCCCTGACCGCCAAAAAAAATGTGCTTATTGAAGGGGCCCAGGGTGTTCTACTGGACATCGACCTGGGAACTTATCCTTACGTCACCTCTTCCCACCCCACAGTTGGCGGTATCTCTTCGGGCCTCGGTATCCCCAGCCAATTGATTGACCGACTCATAGGGGTTTTCAAGGCCTATGCAACTCGCGTCGGCGCCGGTCCTTTTCCTACCGAACTGGATGATAAAACCGGCGAACGGCTCAGAGAGACCGGCGCTGAATACGGCGCCACTACCGGGCGTCCCCGGCGCTGCGGCTGGTTTGACGCGGCGGCAGCACGCTATGCCTGTCAGATCAATGGTTTTACTGAAATAGCGCTGACCAAGTTGGATGTTCTTGATGACTTTGAGACAATTCGCGTAGCCACCAATTATCATCTGCAAAAAGACAAGGTTGCTTCTTTTTCGACTGTTGCTCACACCCTGGAATTGGTAGAGCCGATCTACGAAGAACACCCCGGCTGGCAATCGTCACTCAGCCAACTCACGTCCGCCGGCCAATTGCCTGAGAACGCCAAGAAATATATAGATCGCCTGGAGGAGCTAACAGGAGTCCCCATCAAGCAAGTATCGATCGGAGCTGAACGCACCCAAACTCTTATAAGATGAGTGCTCGTCGACGCACCGTTCTGGTTTTTGCCGCCATGTGTCTCATTTGGGGTTCTACATTTGTCGCCGTGAAAACCGGGCTTGAAGGTACCCCGCCATTACTGGGAGTTGCCCTGCGACAACTACTGGCTTCCCTGGTCATCCTGGGAGTATTATGGCGCATGGGCTTTAGCCTGCCTACGGACGGCCTCGCTTTGAAGCAGTATTTTACCGTCGGGTTGATGAATTTCAGTTTCAGCTATTCACTGACCTATTTGGGCACTCAGTTCATTTATAGTAATATTTCGAGCCTGTTGTGGTCTTCGGTACCGATAACGACGGCCCTGGCAGCCCACCTGTTCCTGCCAAAGGAACGTATGACAATCAGCAAGGCAGTTGGAATAGCGGTAGGTTTCGGTGGTGTGTCGATTATCTTCCTGGGATACGGCGGAACAGGCGAGAATCCTAACCTCCTCCTGGGAATGTCTTTAGTCTTCGGTGCTGTGCTGTTCGGCACCTGGCCGCCTATCTACCTGAAAATGCACGGCTCACAGTCCACACCCCTGGTATTGACTTTTGCCGGGACCGGTATTGGTGGGGTGGCAACATTAATCTTAAGTCTGGTCTTTGAAGATGTGGGATCAATGGTTATCAGTCCCTTGAATATCGGCCTTATCGTTTACCTGGCTCTGTTTGGTACGGCGCTGGCCTGGGTTGCCTATTTCTATCTACTCGATTATGTCGAGGCGGTCAAAGTATCATTCGTGGGCTTCATAGCGCCTATCATTGCTACTTTTATGGGCATCATCGTTTTGGGGGAACAGCTGTCACCGGTTGTGTATCTGGGCGCCCTGCTGGTGCTGGTTGGAATCTACATAACCGATGCCCGGCGCTTTACTCGGATTATTCTGCAAAGGGCCTGATGCTAACCCTCCGATTGCACAGCAACGGCCCCATTAACCTGGAAAGGTGCAATCAACCACTGACCGAACTGGATGTGGATCGCACCGCCACGAGAAACGGCACGGTTTATCGCGCCGCACGCATAGCCGGTGTGCCGGTCATCATCCAGGCCAGCAATAGTACGGACGCAGAGGTTACATTTGTCATTACTGCGGCAGAAAAGTCGCCTTTGCCGGATAATGATACAATCACGGCCGCCCTGCGCAGAAAATTCAGTCTCGATCTGGATCTGCCGGGCTTTTATCGATTCGTGGAAAATATACCCGAATTGGCTGGTCTGCCCCAAAAACAATACGGTCTGCGGCCGGTTCTGAAGGACAGTCTGCTGGAGGCTTTATGGCAGGCCGTTATGGATCAGCAGGTAAACGCCACCTTTGCCAGCGCATTGAAGCGCAGTTTGCTTGAAAAATACGGCAGGTGCTATCAGTTTGACGGCCAGGCGCTTTGGTTGATGCCTGCCCCTGAAGAGCTCGCCAGTCTGGACCTTCACGCCCTGCATCCACTGAAGTTCAGCCGCAACAGGAGCAGTTATATCATTGGCCTTGCCAGAACTTTTATGAACGAGCCGCAATGGGAAGCGTTACATGGGTCCGACGACGAGATTGTCCGGCATCTGTGCGAACTCCGCGGTGTGGGGCCCTGGACGGCCGAATATGCCGCTATGGTCGGCTTGGGACTGGTGGACACGCTGCCGGCGGCCGACATCGGTCTTTTGAACGTAGTGCAGAAAGTGTATGGCCTGGCAGATCGTCCCATCGAACTGAACATGCGTGCTATTGGCGAATCGTGGAGCCCCTGGCGCGGCCTGGTTACATTTTATCTCTGGCACAAATATGAAACAGAGGAGTAAAATTGACCATGCTGCAATTCGATCAGTTTGATACGCCGAAAGGCCGGTTAACTCTGGTAAAAAGTAACAAGGGCATCTGTTTTGTCGGTTTGCCTTCCGCCAACATGGCGTCAGTCGAGAAATGGGCCTCAAAATACTATCCCGGGGAACAACTGGTACGGAACTCCGCCGCGTTGGAAGATGCAAAAATCGAGTTGATTGATTACATGGCGGGACGTCGCCAGGATTTTTCGATTCCGCTTGATCATCGGAACACATCATTTGCCCAAACCGCCCTGAAAAAAGTAGCCGAAATCGGTTACGGCAAAACGGCCACTTACGGCATGATCGCCCGCCAGCTGGGAAAACCCCCGTCAGCCAGGGCTGTTGGTCGAGCCGTA
>DAOWIJ010000031.1 GCA_030640955.1 Fidelibacterota bacterium | reverse complement strand
TGGTCTGCTTTAGTGGCTGCTGTATATACTTCGGCGCCGTACTCATCATCAAAGGCCAGCATTCTGAGGCTTACCCCGGCAGCTACTTCGGTCTTGCCGTTTTTTCGGGCCACCTCCTTGTAGGATGTCCTGAACCGCCGTAGCCATTTAGTCTCGGCGGGCTCGTTATATATTTCCTCAACAGGGTGACAATTGTGGCACCAGATCTGCCCCTCGCTGGCCGCCGCTTCCCAGCTACCGCATGCGGGACACTTGCTATAAAGGCGCTTCCAGCCAAACACCGATCCGATACAGAACTGTTCCCATGGTTCCAGATTAAACGGTTGGCCAGCCCAACGGCCCTTCGTATGGCTAAGGTATTCAGGGAAAAATGCGATAGTAGCCTCGGCGGCCTCTACCTTAAACCACAGATTGCGCTCGGCCGCCGTCTCCAGATCCCGCAGGTGCCGCTCGCATGCCAGGCGTACCAGTTCGCCGGTTACAATCTCGCCGGCCACAACAGCCCGGGCATAGGCAGTCGTATGATCGATCAGCTCCTGTACCTCAACCTCGAGTTCAGATGGCGCATCGATAATATTTTCAGCCACCGCCGTCATCAGTTCATGCTCACTCTTCCAGCGGGAAAGGGAAGGTCCAGCTGGTTAGGATTGATGCTGACCTTTTCGCGGGCCGAAGGCGTCATGCCGAACTGCACCATAATGCTCAGCATGGTTGATTTGGCCTCGCGCAGCACCAAAGCCAGGCCCGATAATGTCTTGTATCCGTTGGGCGTTTTCTGCAGCATGCCATCGACATAACCATCCTTCCTCAATTCCTTGATGGCCTCGGTGTACATCTTGAAGGCATCGCAATAGATCATGAGGGCTGCACGGTCCAGTAATGTGATAAGTCCGTTATCCTTCAATACGTCAGCCAGCCGTTGCCACTCCTTGGCGGCCTCGCCGGTAAGATGCTTCGGCTTCTCAGGGATCTCTGCCTTGATAAATAGAGCACCAAAATTGAGTTGGCGCTTTCCCCGGTTACCCTCCCGCGCTTTCACTGACGCCGGGGTATTAGGCCTGCCTCTACCCATCCTTTAATACCCCCCCCTGATTATTGCGCTCAAAAAAACGCGAGGATAAATACGGTCTAGGTCCGGCGACCTGTAGAGATTCGCCCCCCCTACCCCCTGCGCGGCCAAAACCACCATCTTCTGTAGCGGTTTTCGCGTCGTGACAAGGCTTACACAGTGATTGATGGTTCTCCGGGTCCCAGAACAGCTCGGGATCACCTTTATGCGGTACGATATGGTCCACCACGGTGGCTGCCACTGTCTCGCCGCGCTCCAGGTGGGTCGCGCATAGTGGATGCTCAGCCAGGTGCACCAGCCGGGCCTTCTGCCAGCGGTAGCCATACCCTCGCTGGGTGGAGTTGGGGCGCTGCTGGTCGTGGATCTGCTTGGTGGTGAGTGGCGCGGCAGCCAGTGTACCGTACCTGGCCCGATCGGCCGCCGCTTTGCGCTGTTGGTATGTAGGTGACTGAACCGCCATTACAGCGGCATGATAAGGAATCTAGACTAAATATTCACCCTCTTTATAGTCTTGTAGATTCCGGCTGGCGCTCGTCTGGAACAGCATCAGTTTTACAAGAAATGATTTCGGGATCCATTTGCCCGGGCGACTTATCCAAGCCTTGCGACACCGATCGAAGCGCCTTCTCTACCACAGCCTGGCTCGCGTTGAAATAGCTCATCAGCAGTGGCACACACTCCTTGTACTTACCCCCGACCAGCCGCATGCCGATGTACATGATGCGGATGCGGATGTTTCGCCAGGCCGGCGACTCCATCAGCTCTTCCGCATTACGGGCATCGCCGCCGACAAAGGCAAACCTGCTGGGCCCTACGCCCCGGGGTGGCTGCTCGCTCACGTCGGCAAATCCTTATCTTCTGGTAGGTGCGCCCAGTGAGTAACCTGGGGCAGAGCGCATTCAATTTTGCCACGGGCATCGGTCATGGTCCACATCTTTTCTGTCTCCATACCGTCCCACCCGTACCCGCCCACATAAATATATCCGTCATTAAGCACGAATACATCGGTATCCTCATCAGGCATATCCACATCTACCGAGATCCACGGTATGCACAGCCGCCCCCCCTTCGCTATGTACGGCTCCAACTCGGTTAGCAGCGAGGCCACTACCTTGGCCTTGGCGTCATCGCTGCCCTTGCTGGCGTAGCGGTTGACCCACCTGGCCACCACCTCCACCACGTCCTCGCGCAGGTCCGGTGGATTATCGAAGGCGAACTCGGTGCGCTCAGCCATCACGTTCATCCGCGTCGAACGATATCAGGTCCATCACCGTAAACATCTCACAGGAGTCGCAAAAGCCAATCATTGAACGCGTGCTCTCATAAGTCATATTCATTAGTTTGTAAAAATCCTTCCAGGCATACTCCTTTTTTGATAGAGAGACGTATGAAATATCACCTTCACATTTTCGGCATCTAACCGTGTATGTCCAGTTGGTCTCCATCACACGCCCGCCCGCTTCATGGCCCGCTCGATCTGCCGCTGGCTGAGCCGCCGCTTCGTCATCAGCTGGTACCCCTCGCCCAGGCCCCAGCGGGCGCCCAGTCGATGGCCCCGGGCGTACTGGAACTTGCCAATGGTCTTGATCACCGGCAGCCGGTACAGCACGTGGGGGTACCAGCGGACCCTGGCGCCCCTGATCCACGACCAGAGCCACATAGCCGCCATCACCAGCACGGCCAGCAGGATCCAGCCGACGGTCATGTCGATGGTAATATCCATGCTCAATAACCCCGTCGCTATCTGTGCCCAGTCGCTCACGCTCCCCTCCTGTTCTTGTTGACGAATCGAGTGAAGTTTCTACACACCAGGCCCGCATAGCGGGCAAGGATGTTTTTGTCGGGCTGCCGCTCGCTGATAAACTCCCTGTCCACCGGGCTCATATCCTCCCGTACATCCACCGGGCCCATGTAGTGTCTATCAATGCGCTCCCTCATCTCCCTAACCGTCTCAGCAAAGGCCACATCGAGTTCAGACGGTGGGATCGGCTCATATTTCACGCCACCCTCCGATCCTTGCCCTCGAGACGGGCGATGTTGTTACCCACCAGGCCCACGATGCGCGACTTGATCCGGTCATCGTAGGGCAACTCGCTGATGGAGTGATTGCTGGCGAAGCCGGTGTAGCGCTCGTTGCGGTAGCGGGCCTCGATCACCTCGTACAGAATGGCCTCGGTATAGTCGGTGGAGTACTCGGCGCCCAGGTCATTGAGCACCAGGAAGGGCATCTCCTTCAAGTCGTCCACCAGTTCGTCGCGGGCCTCGAATGACCTGGTGCGCAGATCCCGCGACAGGTCAACTATGTTCACGATCTGGATGGCGGCGATCCGGGCACTGTCACACCCGTCGGCCTTCATTTTGGATAGCACCCTCATCACCTGGTCGATCTTCAGCCCGTAGACGGCATGGGTCTTGCCCGCACCCACACCACCGATCAGGTAGAACGGCTTGGACCATTTCAGCCCCTCGATGCGCACCCGCCGCGCCTGGCGGTAGCGGCTCGGGATAGTCCGTATATACTCATCTAGATTGCTATCTATCTGTAGCAGCATACTTGCCCTTGGGTGTCTGTACCCTGTTCCGCCGGCCCTTGCCGGAGCCGTTACCGGATGACCGGCGCTTCTCCGCCGCATCCTGCTCCCGCTTCAGCCAGTTGTTCATGAACCTACCCAGGTCCTTTTTTCGGTTACTCAGATTGCACTTGAGCCACATCACTGCCTGGTTGATCTCAATCTCGACATCAACAGCAGGGTAGGCGGCTCGCATCTTCACCTTGTCAGCCTCTTGAATTCCCTTGGACCAGGTATCCACCCGGGCCTGGTAGGCTACCGAGGTCTCGGTCTTGCCAGCACTCTCGCGGGTTTCCCCCCCAGACCCCCCTTTAGCAACAGCTTCCCCCCTAACCTTATCTAACCTACTCTTACTTGGGCGCGAATCGGTCGCCGATTCATTCGCCGATTCATTCGC